>NZ_JBHWZH010000031.1:0-51839 GCF_042728285.1 Streptomyces sp. NPDC060194
GGCCCGCTCCCCGCCGTCCGGCGCGGGAGCGGGCCGGGCGGCCGGTCAGGCCCCGCTCGTCTCCCTCGCCGGCCGCCGCCCGGTGACGCCGAGCGCCGTCAGGCGCGTCCGGTGGTGGCGCATGCGCCGGCTGAACGCGGCGAAGTCGCGGTGTGTGGACCAGGTGGCCTCGGCGAGAGCGCTCATGCGGGGGAAGGCGAGGTACTCGATGTGCGCGGCGGTGGGCGCGTACTCGGTCCACAACTGCGCCTGCGCGCCGAGGAGTCGGGCCGCCGCCTCCGGCTCCCAGTCGGAGGGGACGGCCTCCGTCTCGTACACCGCGCGCAGGTCGACGACGGGCCCGGGCTGGCCGGCCGGCTCCTCGGGGTGGTCGGACTGCCGGTAGTCCAGGTACGTGGACAGGTGCGGGGTCATCACCACGTCCTGCCCGCGCCGGGCCGCCGCGAGCCCGTGCGCGGCGTCCCGCCACGCGGCGACGGTGAACGCGCCGGGCAGGTCGTGCCCCGTCTCCGTCCAGCCCAGCGGCTTCCGCCCCCGCGCGGTGAGGTGCGCCGCCATCTCTCCCATGAACCAGCCGTGCAGCGCCTCGGGCCCGTCGAGACCCAGTGCGGCCGCCCGCTCCCGGGCCCGCGGGCTCTCCTGCCACTCCACGATCGGGCACTCGTCGCCCCCGATGTGGATGTACGGCGACGGGAAGACGTCCATGACCTCGTCGAGGACGACGCGGCAGAACTCCAGCGTCTCCTCCTGGACGCCGAGGATGTTCTCGCAGACGCCCCACTCCGTCCACGTGTCGAGGCGGACCTCGGGCCGGTTGCCCAGCTCCGGGTACGCGGCGAGCGCGGACCGCATGTGGCCGGGCATCTCGATCTCGGGCACCACGGTGACGCCGCGCGCCCGCGCGAACTCCACCAGGTCGAGGAGTTCGGCCTTCGTGTACGCCCCGCCGTGCGGCCGCCCGTCCCCGGCCGACTCCGTGCGCCACCCGCCCACCTCGGTCAGCAGCGGGTACGCCGGGACCGGCATCCGCCACCCCTGGTCGTCCGTCAGGTGGAGGTGGAAGACGTTCATCTTGTGGAACGCGAGCAGGTCGACGTACCGCTTGAGGTACTCCACCGGCTGGAAGTGCCGCGCCACGTCGAGCATCGCCCCGCGCCAGGCGTACCGCGGGATGTCGGTGATCTGTGTGCCGGGCAAGTGGCCCTCCTCGTCCAGGAGTTGGCGTACGGTCTGCACCCCCCGCAGCAGGCCCGCGAGCCGGCCCGCGCGCAGGGCCGCGCCGTCGGGGCCGACCGTCAGCCCGTAGCCCTCCTCGCCCAGGCCGCTGAGCGCCGGGTCGAGGGCGAGCACGAACGGGCCGTCCTTCGCGGCCGGCAGCCGCAGGCCGGTGACCGCCGCGAGCAGTGCGGCGGCCGGCTCGGCGCCGGGCCCGACCCGCAGGCCGGTGCCGTCCCTGAGCGGGAAGCGGCCGGGCAGGGCGTGGACGCGGTCCGGCAGCGGGACGAGGTCGAAGTCCGAGCGGGACGAGGGCATGCGGAGACCTTCCGGTCGTGGGACGTGCGGGTGGGGTGGGTGGGACGGTCCGACAGGCGTGCCCGGCGGGGCGGCTCCCGGGCACGCCCCGCCGCGCGGTCGTCGTGGCCCATCCTCAGCCCTTCACCGCGCCACCGGTCATCCCGGCCGCGACCCGGCCCTGGAGCACGACGAACAGGACGAGCACCGGAAGGGCGAACAGGGTGGACGCGGCCATCGTCGCCCCCCAGTCCGTGCCGAAGACGTTGGAGAACGAGGACAGCCACACGGGCAGGGTGCGGTCGTCCTGGTTCTTGATGATCAGCATGTTGGCGAAGGCGAACTCGTTCCACGCGGTGATGAACCCGAACAGCGAGGTCGCGAGCAGCCCCGGCGCGAGCAGCGGCAGGGTGACCTTGCGGAACGCGGTCGCCCGCGTGCACCCGTCGACCTGCGCGGCCTCCTCCAGCTCGACGGGGATGCCGGCGAGGAACGACCGCAGGGTGACGATCGTGAACGGCAGCGTGATCATGAAGTAGACGAGGGTCAGCATCGGCAGCCGGTCGAGCATGCCGGTGTCCCGGGAGATGATGTACATCGGGATCAGCAGCGCCTCCCAGGGGGCGACCTGCGCGACGAACACCATCAGGATGAAACCGCGCCGCCCCCTCCACCGCAGCCGCGCCACCGCGAACGCGGCGCCGAGCGCGACCAGCAGGGCGAGCAGCACGCAACTCGCGGTCACCAGCAGGCTGTTGCGCCAGAACGACCAGAAGCCGTCCGACGCCACCGCCGTCCCGAAGTGCTCCAAGGTCAGCTCGACGGGCAGGAAGACGGGCGTCTCCGCCTGGATGGCGTCGGTCGGTTTGAACGCCGTCAGGATCATCCAGTAGACGGGGAACACCGACACCGCGAAGACGACGAGCGCCGCGGTGTTGAGCGGCAGCCGCCGCAGGGCCCTGACATTCACCGGTCGGCCTCCTGCTGGAACATCTGACGGAAGTACGCGACGAGCACGGTCACGAGCAGCAGCACCGTGAGGGTGGAGGCGGCCGCGCCGAGGTCGTAGCGGTGCAGGGACTGGGCGACCTGGTAGGCGTAGACGGGCAGCGTGGTGGTCGCCCCGTCGGGCCCGCCCCGGCTGATCGCCCAGATCTGGGCGAAGCAGCGGAACACCCAGATGACCTCCAGGCACAGCACGAGCCCGAAGATCGGCCGCAGCACCGGCAGCGTGATCCAGCTGAACACCTGCCACCCGCTCGCCCCGTCGATCCGCGCCGACTCGTAGAGCTCGGCCGGCACGGTCAGCAGCGCGGAGTGCAGGGTGATCGCGGCGAACGGCACGGACTGCCAGACGATCAGCAGCACGAGGATGGTGAACGTCGCCGGGCCGTCCGCGAACCACGCGTAGTCGCGGAACTGCTCGAACCCCAGCTGCACGAGCGCCCAGTTGACCACTCCGAGCCGCGACGAGAACAGCCACTGGAACACGGTCGTCGTCGCGATCACCGGGCTCGCCCAGGCGAGCACCAGGCCCGTCATCACCAGCAGCCGCATCCGCTTGCGCAGCCGCAGCATCATCAGCGCGACGAGTGTCGAGATCAGCATGATCAGGACGACGTTGACCGTCGTCCACAGGAAGGTCCGCCGCGTCACCGCCCAGAACGTCCCGTCACCGAGGATCTCCCGGTAGTTGTCCCACCCGACGAACGCCGCCCCGCCGCGGATCAACTCGCCCATCCCGTAGCCCTGGAACGAGATCAGCAGATTCCGCACCAGCGGATACGCCAGCAGGAACACGCACCCGACGACGGTCGGCGCGATGAGCAGGTACGGCCACAGGCCGGCGATCCGCCGCGCGACGCGGGCCGGGTGGGTGTTCGGGGCGGCCCGCCGGCCCCGCCCGGCGCGACGGCTGCCCGACCCCCGCGCGAGCGCGGAGCCGGCGCCGGGCTCCCGGGGCCCCGGAACGGGCCCCTGCGGGCCGGCGGCCGCTCCGGGCGCCGGCCTGCCCCCCGGCACGCCGGTGCCGAGCGCCCCGCCGGGCGGCCGCGCACCTCCCCGGGCCCCGGGTTCCGGGCTCGCCCCGGTACGGCTGGGTGAGGACACACCGTCTCCTTCGTCGTCGTGCGGTCGTTCCGTGCGGTCGTTCCGTGCGGGCGGCGGGGCGCCCGGGGGCTCCCGCCCCCCGTCAGGAACCGAGCGTCTTGGTGATCGAGGCGGACGCCTTAACGCCGGCCGTCTTGGGGTCGGTGCCGGTGAGGACGGCCGTCATGAACTGCTTGACGGGGTTGGTGGCCTCGACCGCCGCCCAGTTGGGGGTGTTGGGGGTGGCCCGGCCCTGCGCCGCGCCCGCGGCCATCGCCGCCGATCCCTCGTCGCCGCTGAGCGCCCCGGCGAGGGAGGTCTGGTTGGGGACGTAGCTCATGGTCTTCGCCATGTCCGTCTGCCACTTCTCGCCGGCGAGCGCCTTGACCACCTCGTAGGCGCCCTTCTGGTGCGCGGAGGCGGCCGGGATGATCAGGTCGGAGCCGCCGGTGAAGACGGAGCCGGGCTTGTCGGCGGTCTTGCCGGGGATCGGGAAGAAGCCGAGCTTGCCCGCGAGCTGCGGGTTCTGCTCCTCGATGATCTTCGCGCCGCCCGGCACGGAGATCACCTGCGCGACGTCGCCCTTGGCGAAGACCTCCGCCTGCGGGGGCTTCGCCTCGTCGGAGTCCTTCGGGCCCTTGCCGAGCGCCTGCAGCTGCCCGTAGAACTCCATGCCCGCCAGCGCCTCGGGCGTGTCGAGCGCACCCTTCCACGTGCCGCCGTCCTCGACGGCGAGGTCCCCGCCCTCGTCCCAGATGAAGCCGGCGAGGGTGTACCAGTTCTGCCCGGGCAGGTAGATGCCCTGCGTCTTGCCCTTGTCGAGCTTCTCCGTGGCGTCGATCCACTCCGCGCGGGTCTTCGGCGGCGCGGTGATCCTGGCCTTCTCGAAGAGCTCCTTGTGGTAGATCACCACCCGGTTCGCCGCGTACCACGGGATGCCGAACTGCTTGCCGTCGATCTTCCCGGGCTCGGCGAGCCCCGGGAGCCAGTCGTCCCCGCTCAGGTCACCGGTCCTGTCCGTGAGGTCGGTGAGCCCGCCGCTCGCCGCGTACTGGGCGACCTGGGTGTTGCCGACCTCGATGACGTCCGGCGCGTCCGTGCTGGCCAGCGCGGCGGTGACCTTCTCGCCGATGCCGTCCCACTCCTGGATCTGGATGTCCAGCTTCAGGTCCTTGTGCTGCTGCTCGAAGCCGTCGGAGAACCGGGCGAGGAACTCCGCGGACACGCTGTCCTTCATGATCCAGACGGTCAGGGTCTCCGGTCCGTCCCCGGCGGCCTTCGCGTCCGGGTCAGATCCGGACGAGCAGGCGGTGAGCAGGGCGACGGCCGCCACCAGTGCGGTGGCGCTGCGGACGAGGGTGCGGGACTTCATGGTTCCCCCACGGAACTGGTGTTTACCAGTGGTCAGGTGACCAGTGGCTGGACGTAAAGTGGCATGGACCACTGAAGGTGTCAACGGATGCGGTGCGCCGGCGGGCCGGGCGGCCGCGCGACCGCGATCACTGGCCTCGGCGGCCCGTGCGCGTGCACAATTGACCAGTCGGCGGACCGGAGAAGGGGCGGGCGTGGGGAAAGACAGTCACGGCACGGCGGCCATGCCCAAGCGGGACCGGGTGAGCGGCCACCTCCTCGGCCTCATCGAGGCAGGCAGGCCGGGGGAGGCGGTGCCCTCGGAGCGGGTCCTCAGCGCTGCGCTCGGCGTCTCCCGGCCGACGGTCCGCGCGGCCGTCGACGAGCTGGTGCGAACTGGCCAGTTGGTCCGGCAGCACGGGCGCGGCATGTTCATCGCCCCGGCGAAAATCACCCAGGAGCTCGTCTCCGACGACGCCGCGCAGGCCGTCCCGCGCGCCTCCGGGCTCTGGACGAGCCGCATCCTGGAGCTCCAGGTCATCCACGCCGGCGCCCGCATCGGCCGCAAGCTGCGGCTGTCGCCGGCCGCGTCGGTCAAGTACATCGCCCGCGCCCGGTACGTCGACGGCGAGCCGATGGCGATCGAGCACCTGCACATCCCCGCGGACCTCGTCCCCGGCCTCACCCACGAGGAGCTGGAGGCCGGCGAGCTCTACGACCACCTGCGCGAGCACCACGGCGTGCACGTCCAGGAGGCCGTGCAGTCGATCGAGCCGACCGTGGTCGACGAGGAGGAGGCCGAGGTCCTCGCCGTCCCCGTCCTCTCCGCCGCGCTGCGTATCGAGCGCCTGACCACCGACCGGACCGGCCGCCCCGTCGAGTACGTGCACAGCCTCTACCGCGGCGACCGCTACCGGATGGTCTCCCGCCTCTCCCTCGGCGACCCGCCCGCGCCGGGCGGGCCCGCCCGCGCCGGCGGCGGCCGTACGACGGTCTCGCCCGACGACTTCGCCGGGCACGGCGTCTTCGGCCTCGTCACCGGCGACGTCCAGGAAGCCCGCTGAAACAGGCGTTCCGGACGGCCGGGACGGCTTCGCCGCGGGGCGGCGTGGGCATCATGCCCCGTACCGGACGCACGGCCTGACTCTGCCCCGGGGGAGCGGATATGACGGATCGTCAGCACGAGGAGTACGACAGCAGACGCAGCGGCGCACCGGGCACGGGGGACGAACGCACCGCCCCCGAGCCCGAGGACCGGCCCCCGCCCGGCTCCGCCGCCGCGCCGCCGCCTCCTCCGTACCCGCCCGGTCGGCGGGAGCCGATCCCGGGGACCGGAGGCAGGGGGGACGTCTTCCGGGACGACGCGGCCGACGGGCCCGGGGGCACGCCCCCGCACGCCCCCGGTGGGTGGGAGACGATCCCTGGGGGATTCTCCCCGCGCCCGGTGCGGCCGAGTCAACCCGCGGACCGGGCGCGGGCGTTCGCCGTCGGGGCGCTCAACCTGAGCGGGCTCGGGATCGGCTACCTGCTGCTGCGACGCTGGGCCGGGGCCGTCGGGTGCCTCGCCGTGACGGCCCTGTTCGTGTACCTCTTCCTGCCCGCCGACCCGGACGGGCTGCCGACGGCCGGTGTCGTCGCGTACGTCGGGTTCCTGCTGCTCGCCGCGGCCGACGGCTTCCGGCGCGGGCTGCGCACCCCCGTCGCGCTGCCGGTGAGGCCCGTGCTCGCCGTGCTGCTCGGGCTGGCGCTGCTCGCCGTGCCGGCGGGCGGGGCGGTGGCGTACGAGTCGGCGCGGAAGGAGGCGGTCGAGCGGATGCTGCTCGACCGGCTCGCGGGGATCGACCGGACGGTGGAGGCGGCCTCGCAGAAGCCGTTCGACGCGGCGGAGGCGCAGTACACCGGGGCGCTGGAGCGGTACGCGGCCCTCCTGGAGGACCACTCCGGCTCCCGCGCCGCCGGTCTCGTCCCCGAGCGGCTCGGCGAGTACTACGACGCGGTGTCCGCGCCGTACCGGGCCCAGGACCACTGCGGCGCCGTGCGCCCGCTGACCCACCTGCGGACGGTACCGCCGGAGAAGTTCGACGCGGACGTACTCGGAGGCCTCGACGACCGCCAGGACAAGCCTCTCGCCGCCTCCCTCTACGCCTGCGGCGTCTCCCGCCTCGGCGCGACGTCGACGAGCGGCGGCGGCGAGCTCGGCGTCCTGCTGGACACGTTCCCCGACTCCGCGGAGGCCGACCGGGTCCGGCCCGCGTTCGAGGAGGCGGTGAAGTCCCGGACCGCGAAGTTCGACCTGGGTGAAGCCTGCTCCCTCACCCCGGAGTTGCGCCTCATCGACGGCGTCGCCGCCCAGCTTCCGCAGGCCCGCGTCGGCGGCGTCGACGATCTGGCGGACCGCGCCGTCGAGGACGGCGCCTGGGCCTGCGGGCTCGACCACTTCGCCGACGAGAAGTTCGCCGAGGCCGTCACCGCCCTGAACGAGTTCCGGAAGACGTATCCCAAGAGTTCGCGCAAGGCCCGCGCCGGCCAGATCCTCATCGCCGCGCAGATCGCCGAAGTCCGCGCCGAGGCGGGCGGCAAGCTGCCGCGGGAGAAGCCGCCCGGCGGCCCGCGCATGGAGATCGCGCTGACCAACGACGGCCCCCAGACCGTCGAGGTGCTCTACACCGGCCCGGTCACCGGCACCCTCAAGATCAAGGGCTGCTCCGGCTGCGGCTCCTACTCCACGGAATCCGCAGGACGCGCCACCGCGTGCAAGAGCTCGGCTCGCGACTACGGCCGCAAGACCCTGCGCCTCCCGGCGGGGGAGTACCACTTCCTCTACCGGCGCACGGGCGCGGTGGACGTCCGCGACCACGCCTCCGGCACCCGGATCGAGCCCAACTACAGTTACACGGACTGCCTGTTCGTCGTCGACGACCCCTACTTCGGCTTCCTGGACCCACCCCTCCCGGACTCGACGACCTGACCGAGCCGGTGCTCGGCCCGGCGGAGTCCTGGCCTCCGCATGCCCTACCCCACCGGTCCCGCGCGATCCGCTTGCCGCGGGTGCCGGTGGGGTAGTGACGCACGCGGCAACGCCCATACGTGCGACGCCGGTTGGCGGGGGAGACCGGCGTGGCGCAGGTGCCAGGAGGTCCCCTCCGGCCGCGGGTCGCGCGGCGGGCATGGACGCTCGATCCCAGGTGGGAGACCTCCGTGACCGCACACCCGCTCCGAAGACGCGCACGCCGCCGCAGCGCCGTGCCCGTGCACATACCCGCCCCCGCGCGCACCCCGCGCGGCGCCCGGCTGCTCCTCGCCCTCGCCCTGACCCGCGCTCGCCCTCGCCACCCCCGCCCGGGCCGCCGAACCGACCTTCTCCGCGGACGTCGACTTCGGCACCGCGACCACCGTCCCGGTCACCGGCAACGTCCTCGACCACGGGCAGCCCTACGGCGCCCGCACCGGCCCCCACCAGGGCTCCGGCCTCAGCTACGGCTGGGTGGACCTCGCGGACTCCACCCCGCTCGACCTGACCGGCAACGGCCGCGACCGCGGCGCCGCGGAACCCGACCGGCTGCTCGCCACCCTCGTGCACCTGCAGCTCCCGGCCGGTTCGGCGGGCGTGCGGACGCCGGGCCGCTGGGAGATCGCCGTCCCGAACGGCACCTACTCCGTCACCGTGTCCGTCGGCGACCGCAGCAACACCGACAGCACCCACGCGATCCAGGTCGAGGACCAGAACGCGGTCGACGGCTTCGTCCCCACCGGCACCACCCGCTACCAGAGCCGGACGGTCCATCCCACCGTCACCGACGGCCGGTTGACGGTCAGCCCGGTCGCGTGGGTGCTCGCCGGGGGCAACCCGACGGCCGGCACGGACCCGTTCCAGGCCACCGACTACCCCGTCTACCCCTGCCCGACCGCAACCTCGACCTCGCCGGGATGTACGACGCCGGGCTGCACGCGTCGGCGAACGGGGCGGTGGAGTACCGCAGCGACACCTTCGGCGGGGCGCTGAAGGGCAGGCTGCTCGTCGTCCGCTACAGCAGCGGGCAGGACATCGAGGTGTTCGGCGTCGACCCGCAGGGCCGGCTGTCCGCGCCCGTGGTCGGCACCACCGGGTTCACCGGCTTCCAGCAACCGCTGGACGTCGCCGAGGACACCGCGAACGGCAACCTGTACGTCACCGAGCTGGGCGCGTCGCGGATCACGCTGCTGCGGCCGGTGCGGTAGCCGCTCCGGCGCCGCGCGCCCCCGGCCCGGGTCGCCCGGCCGGGGGCGCTTGCGTGGCGGGGGAGCGGGGGGTTGCCCAGACTCGCCGGTGTGGCCGGAGCGGCCCGCCCCCTACGCGAGGAGAGCGATCCCATGAACCGAGTGCGCCGAGCTGTCGTGTCCCGCCGGGGCCTGGGTGCGGGGGCGGTGGCGTGCGCGGCGCTGCTGCTGGCCGCGCCGTCGGCGCAGGCGGTACCGCTGACCGGGTCCACCGTCGCCGTAGGGGCGGTCACGGCGTCCGCCGCGGACACCGTCGCCGTCCGCGTCGACTACACCTGCCCGGCGCTCGGGCTCACCGACACCCTGCGGGTGACCGTCACCGACACCGTCGGCGGCGGACAGTACCGCGCGCTCACCACCGCGGTCTGCGACGGCACCCCCCACACCTTCACCGCCCGCGCGGCCCGCCTCGCCGGCCCCACCACCCGCGCCGGCCACGACGTCCTCGTCACCGCGGCGATCGGCGCGAGCGTCGGCACGTTCTTCCTGTCGACGGTCTCCGACTCGGCGACGAGGACCCTCGCCTGACGCGGCGCACGGCGACGCGGCGGCCTTCGCAGGGAGGCGGGGGCGTTCACCGGGCGGGGGTGTTCACCGGGCGGGGGTGGGCGCGGTCCGCGCGACCGACCGCGCCCACAGCACCAGGGGCACCTGCAGCGGCAGCCGCGCCACCGCGGCCACCCGGTACGCCGCCGGCCGCCGGCGCCAGTCGTAGGCCATCTGCACGTTCCCCGGCAGGACGCCGACGAAGAACGCCGCCGCCGCGGACGCGGCGGGCCGGCGGGTGGGTGGAACCAACAGCCCTGCTGCGAGCGCGAGTTCGACGAGACCGCTGCCGTAGGTCCAGGCGCGCGGAGGGCCGGGGAGCGGGCGGGGGACGAGCGGGTCGAAGGCCGACGGGGCGAGGAGATGGGACACGCCCGCGCCCCCGAGCAGCGCGGCGAGCGCGAGGGCGGATCGATGCGCGGACGGCACGGGCGCCTCCTCGGAACGGCAGGGTGGCGACCGACGTTACCCCAGGTAACGGCCGCGGGCCGCCCGGCGGTGCCGTGTCCGCGATGCGGCGCTTGTTTGACCTGTTCACGCTGCCCCGGCTACCTTGCCGGGTATGCAGCGATCCGCACACCTGACGACGAGAGATCACATCGATCTCAAGCGCGTGTGCTCCGCCGCCTGTCCGAGCGCCTGAGTCCCCGGCGCCCGCGCACCTCTCCCTCCGGCCGTCGAGGCCTGAAGTCCCCTTGTGCGCAACCCTGTTGACCGGCCCCGTCGCCGCACGCCCCGTACGTGCGCGACCAGGGCGGCGCCCCCATCCCGCCGACGAGCGTGCCACGCCGGCCCACGCCCGACAGGACCCCGCCCGCTGCTCCCGCAGGAGAGAAGATGACCTCCGCCGTCACCGCCCGTCCCACCGCCGGCATAGCCCCCGACCGCTTCCGGCAGGCGTTCCGCCGGCACCCCGCCGGGGTCGTCGTGATCACCGCGGACGTGGGCGGCGGACCGGTCGGGTTCACCGCGACCTCGCTGACCTCGCTCTCGCTCACCCCGCCCCTGGTCTCGTTCGGCATCGCCACCACCTCGTCCTCGTGGCCGCACGTGCAACGGGCCGCGACGGCCGTCGTCAACTTCCTCGCCGACGACCAGGAGTCCGTGGCGCGGACCTTCGCGACCAGCGGCATCGACCGCTTCGCCGCCCCCACCGACTGGGCGCGGCTCCCGGACGGCGAGCCCGTGCTGCGCGGCTCCGCGGGGTGGCTGCGGGTGGGGATCGAGCAGTTGGTGCCCGCCGGCGACCACCGCCTCGTCATCGCCCGCGTCGAGGAGGCGCACGTGGAGGCGGGCCGCGGCCCGCTGCTGTTCCACGACGGGACGTACCACTCGCTGTGACTCCGCGCGGATCCGTGTAGCCGGGGTCCGAACGGAGCAGTAATCAGACGATCGGCCCGTCCGCCCTGACTCGGACGGGCCGATACCGTCCTTACGCCGTCCCGACGCCCGGTCTGATAACGGGATTGTGTCGAACAGGAGTGTCGCGAGGAAGCCGGGGCACCTGCCCGTCAGCGGAGCTCGCCCCCGAGACCCGCCCGACACCAGGAGACACCGATGCTCGCCTTCGTAGCCGCCGCACTGTTCGGTATCGCGTTCATCCTCCACGCCGCCGAGGTCTCCACGGAGCCCATCTTCGGCCCCACGAGCCTGCTGTTCCTCGGCCTCACGTTCCTCGCCCTCCACGTCGGCGGTGCGCTCGCGCACACCCGTCGCGGTCACCGCTGACCCCCCGTGCGCGTCCTCCCCGGACCCGCACCCACCCCACGAAGAAGCCGCGGACTGTCGTCCGCGGCTTCGCCGTCGGCGGGCTCGGCGCGCGTGCGGCCCCGCGTGGCCCCCGCGCCTCCGGTCCGCGACCGGCTCGCGGTGCCGATGACTGCTCTGCCCGGTGTTCCTGGGACGCCTGGTCCGGCTGATCCGTGGCCTGCGGGAATCGGGGTACCCGGTCGGTGACAATGCCGGGCGGACGCTGGGGCCGGCGCGTGGCGGGTGAGCGAAGGGTGCGTGGCGGTGACGCTTTCGGACGGCGTGTTCCTGTGGTGCGGGGTGGGCGCACTGCTCGCGGGCGTGCTGCCGCGGGTGGTGAACGGCAAGCGGCCGGTGTCGCTCCCCTTCGTCTTCCTGCTCTGCGGACTCGGCGTGTACCTGATCGCGGGGGCCACCCCGCTGGAGCTGCCGGACGTCGACCCGATCGAGTACCCCAAGATCACCGAGCACCTCACCGAGGCGTGCGTGATCATCTCGCTGATGGGTGCGGGACTCGCCCTCAACCGCCCGCCGGGGCTCAGGCGTTGGGCGACCACCTGGCGGCTGCTCGGCATCACCATGCCGCTGACCGTCGTCGCCACCGGGGCCGTCGCGTGGTGGCTGCTCGACTGGCCGCCCGCCGCCGCGCTGCTCCTCGCCGCGGTCATGGCCCCCACCGACCCCGTCCTCGCCTCCGAGGTCCGCGTCGGCGAGCCGACCGACGACGAGCACGACGAGGACGAGGTGCGCTTCGCCCTCACCAGCGAGGCCGGGCTCAACGACGGGCTGGCCTTCCCGCTCACCTACGCCGCCGTCGCGCTGGCGGTCCACGCCGGCAGCGGCACGTCGACGGACTGGATCGGCGAGTGGGTGCTCGTCGACGTGCTCTACAAGTGCGTCGTCGGCGTCCTCGGCGGGCTCCTCATCGGCCGGCTGCTCGGCTACCTGTTCTTCCGCGCCCGCTCCTCCACCCTGCGCCTGTCCCAGCACCGCGAGGGCTTCGTCGGCCTCGCCGCCACCTTCCTCGCCTACGGGGCGACGGAGATGATCGGCGGCTACGGCTTCCTCGCCGTCTTCGTCACCGCCTGCACCATCCGCGCCGCCGAGCGCACCAGCGGGTACCAGAACGACCTGCACGACTTCGTCGAGCAGATCGAGCGGCTGTTCACCGCGCTGCTGCTCTTCCTGCTCGGCGCGTTCGTCGCGCTCGGCGGGCTGGCCCCGCTGACCTGGCAGGGCGCCGTCACCGGCCTCGTCCTGCTCCTGGTCATCCGCCCCGCGACCGCCTGGCTCGGCCTGCTGCGGGGCGAGCCGGGCCGCCGCGAGCGCTGGGTGATCGCCGCGTACGGCATCCGCGGCATCGGCTCCCTCTACTACCTCGCCTACGCCCTCGGCCAGACCGGATTCCCCGTCCCCGACGACGAGTTGTGGGCCGTCGTCGCCTTCACCGTGCTCGCCTCCGTCGTCCTGCACGGCCTCACAGCAGGCCCCGTCGTCACCCGCCTCGACCGGCTGCGGGACGCGGAGGAGAGCTGAGCGCGCACGGCGCGCGCGGGGGACGGCTCGCCGCCGTCCTCCGTCCGTCGTGCCCGCGCGTCCTACGCGTGGGCCTTGAAGCCCCGCAGCCGCAGGCTGTTGCCGACCACGAACACCGACGAGAACGCCATCGCGGCGCCCGCGATCATCGGGTTGAGCAGACCGGCCGCGGCGAGCGGCAGCGCGGCGACGTTGTAGGCGAAGGCCCAGAAGAGGTTGGTGCGGATCGTGCCGAGCGTGCGGCGGGCCAGCCGGATCGCGTCGGCGGCGGCGCGCAGGTCGCCGCGGACGAGGGTGAGGTCGCTCGCCTCGATCGCCGCGTCCGTGCCCGTGCCCATGGCCAGGCCCAGGTCGGCCTGGGCGAGCGCGGCCGCGTCGTTGACTCCGTCGCCGACCATCGCGACCGACCGCCCCTCGGCCTGCAGCCGCTTGACGACGTCGACCTTGTCCTGCGGCATGACCTCGGCGATCACCTGCGCGGCGTCGATCCCGACCTCGGCCGCGACCGTCTCGGCGACGGCCTGGTTGTCGCCGGTCAGCAGGACCGGCGTGAGGCCCAGGGCCCGCAGCCGCCGGACCGCCTCCGCGCTGGTCGGCTTCACCGCGTCGGCGACCTCCAGGACCGCCCGCGCCTCGCCGTCCCAGGCCACCGCGATCGCGGTCCGCCCGGCCGCCTCGGCCGCCGCGCGCGCCCGCTCCAGCACCTCGGGCAGGGCGATCGACCACTCCGCGAGCAGCTTCGGCCGGCCCACGAGCACCGCGTGGCCCTCGACCACGCCCTGGACGCCGAGCCCGGGGGCGTTCACGAAGTCCTCGGGGGCGGGCAGGTCGCCGACCCGCTCGGCCGCGCCGCGGGCGACGGCCTGCGCGATCGGGTGCTCCGAGGCGTGCTCCAGGGCTCCGGCGAGCCGCAGCACGGCCTTCTCGTCGGTGCCGGCCGCGGTGTGCACGGTGTGCAGGGTCATCGTGCCGGTCGTGACGGTACCGGTCTTGTCGAGCACGACGGTGTCGACGCGGCGGGTCGACTCGAGCACCTCGGGGCCCTTGATGAGGATGCCGAGCTGCGCCCCGCGGCCGGTGCCGACCATCAGCGCGGTGGGCGTGGCCAGGCCGAGCGCGCACGGGCAGGCGATGATCAGGACGGCCACCGCGGCGGTGAACGCCGAGGTCGCGCCGGCGCCGTTGCCCAGCCAGAAGCCGAGCGTGCCGAGTGCGAGGGCGATCACGACGGGCACGAACACCGCCGAGATCCGGTCCGCGAGCCGCTGGGCGGCCGCCTTGCCGTTCTGCGCGTCCTCGACCAGCTTCGCCATCCGCGCCAACTGGGTGTCCGCGCCGACCCGGCTCGCCTCGACGACCAGCCGGCCGCCCGCGTTGAGCGTCGCCCCGGTCACCCCGTCGCCGACACCGACCTCCACCGGCAGCGACTCGCCTGTCAGCATCGAGGCGTCGACGGCCGAGGAGCCCTCGACGACGGTCCCGTCGGTGGCGATCTTCTCGCCGGGCCGGACGACGAACCGGTCTCCGACGGTCAACCGGTCGGTGGGGACGGTGACCTCGCGGCCGTCTTGCAGCAGGGTGACGTCCTTCGCGCCCAGTTCGAGCAGTGCCCGCAGCGCCGCCCCCGCCCGGCGCTTGCTGCGCGCCTCGAAGTAGCGGCCCGCCAGGATGAACGCGGTCACGCCGGCCGCGACCTCCAGGTAGATGGTCCCGGCGCCGTCCCCGCGGCCGATGGTGAACTCGAAGGGGTGCGTCATGCCGGGCGTGCCGGCCGTGCCGAGGAAGAGCGCCCACAGCGACCACAGGAACGCGGCCGACGTGCCGAGCGAGATCAGCGTGTCCATGGTCGCCGCGCCGTGCCGGGCGTTGACGAAGGCGGCCTTGTGGAACGGCCAGGCGGCGTAGGTGACGACGGGTGCGGCGAGGGTGAGGGAGAGCCACTGCCAGTACTCGAACTGGAGGGCCGGGATCATCGCCATCGCGATCACGGGGACGGCGAGGACGACGGCGGTGAGCAGGCGCTGACGCAGGGAGGCCAGCGGGTCGGGCTCGGGTGCCAGGGCGTCGGTGCCGGCGGTCGCGTCGGGGCCGGGCCCGCCGGTCGTGCTTCCGGGGGCGGGGCGCGGCGGCGCCGGTTCGCGGGCCGTGTAGCCCGTGGCCTCGACCGTCGCGATCAGATCGCCGACGGCGACGCCGTTCCCGTAGCTGACCTTCGCCTTCTCGGTGGCGTAGTTGACCGTCGCCTCGACGCCGTCCATCCGGTTGAGCTTCTTCTCGATGCGCGCGGCGCAGGAGGCGCAGGTCATGCCGCCGATGGCGAGTTCGACCTCGGCGGCGGGCGTGCCGGTCGGGCTGGTCGCTGTGGCGGGCATCCGGGGCTCCTCGGAGTGGTGGCGTCGTACCCCCTAGGGGTACCATGGTGGCGTTTTCGTTTATACCCCCGCCCGGTATGCAGAACAAGCCGTGGGCCGATCTTCTTCCCGGGGGCGGCTTCGGGTTGACAGAGTACCCCCTGGGGGTATGTTGACATGCGTCCACCGCCGCAGACGACCCGGAACGAGGCCACACCATGGACAACGCACTCAGGATCACCGCGTTCACCGCCGCACTCGCGGCGGTGTTCGGGACGGCGTACGGGGTGGGCGGGGCAATGGACCCGGTCGCGGCGGACAGCCGGGCCGCGGGGGAGGGCGCGCACGATCCGGCGTCCGACGGGCATCGCGAGCCGGACGAGGGCGGGGGGCGTGCGCCGGAGGGGGGCGGCCGGGACGACGCGGCGGGCGGACTCGCGGTCTCCGAGGGCGGCTACACGCTCGCTCTCGACACCCCGCGCGTCCGCGCCGGCGCCCGCAGCGAGCTGCGGTTCTCCGTCCTCGACGCGCGCGGCCGCAAGGTGACCGCGTACGACACGGAGCACGGAAAGGAGCTGCACTTCATCGTCGCCTCCCGCGATCTGGCCGTGTACCGCCACCTGCACCCGTCGCGCGCGGCCGACGGGACCTGGAGCGTCCGTACCACGCTCCCGGAGGCGGGTGGCTACCGCGCCCTCGCCGACTTCAGGCCCGCGAAGGCGGAGGGCGTCACCCTCGGCGCGGACCTCGCCGTCGCCGGCCCGGCGGATCCCGCCCCGCTGGCGCCGGCCTCCCGCACCGCCGTCGTCGACGGCTACCGGGTGCGGCTGTCGGGAACGCTACGTCCGGGCGTCGAAGGGGAGTTGGGCTTCACCGTCACCAGGGCGGGCCGGCCCGTCACCGACCTGCAGCCCTATCTCGGTGCGTACGGCCACCTCGTCGCCCTGCGCTCCGGTGACCTCGCGTACCTCCATGTGCACCCCAACGGGGGTCCAGGTGAGGGCACTTCGGAACCCGGGTCCGAGGTCTCCTTCACCGCGACCGCCCCGAGCACCGGCTCCTACCGCCTGTTCCTCGACTTCCGCCACGAGGGGAAGGTCCGTACGGCGGCGTTCACCGTGCGCGCGGACAGTGCGGCCGACCCGGGTGCGGAAACCTCCCCGAAGGCCCCGCAGAGTGACGGCCACGCCCACTGAACCCGCCGCTCCGGTTGGCTTGGGTGTTCGAACTGGCGTTAAGGTGCGGCGCGTTCGATCGATCTTCGTCTGGAGCTTTCATGCGTCGCAGATTCACCGTCGGCCTGGGGGCGGCGGCCGCCGCCCTCCTCACCGTCACCCTGGGCGTCGGCCCCGCCTCCGCCAGCACCGTCACGGACACCTCCGTCTCGCAGAACTGGGGATACGCCTACGCCAAGACCCAGTGGAGGCTGAACCCCTACCGCCTCGACCCCGTCTACCTGGAGGTCAAGGACAAGCTCGCCGACGGCCACAGCGTCGGGATCCGCCTCGTCACCTACGGGGACGCCGGGCGCCACTACTTCCCGATCCGCCGGGTCTCGACCGGCGCCGGCACCTACAACGCGTGGTTGACCTACGCGAACCCCGGCGGGTGGATCGACTACGCCTACGTCCAGCTGTGCCAGATGGAAGGCTCGCAGATCCTGAAGTGCATCGACTCCAGGATCATGTACCCCGCCTTCGACGACAGCGGGGCGGCCCCGCCGTTCCCGGGCTGACCGTGGTGCCGACGCCGGTGGGTCCGGCGTCGGCCGCACCGCGATGATGTCCCCATGACGTCCCCCGAGCCCCCGCGCTCCCTCGCCGAGGTCCGCGCCCGCATCGACGCCCTCGACGGCCGCCTGATCGACCTCCTCGCCGAACGCGAACGACTCGTCCGCGCCGCGGCCCACTTCAAGCCCACCGAGGCCGCTGTCCACGCCCCCGACCGCGTCACCGCCGTCCTCACCTCCACCCGCACCCGCGCCCTCACCGCCGGCCTCTCCCCGGACGTCGCCGAAGCGGTCTGGCGCGCCATGATCACCGCCTTCATCGACCTGGAACTGCGGGAGCTCCGGGGCACGGAGGCATAGCCGCGCTCCGGCGATCGGCCGGCGCACCGGACCCGCGCGCTACAGCCAGTCGCGGTGTTTGAAGACGAAGTAGAGGGTGGTGCAGACCGCGGCCATCAGGAGGACGGCGAAGGGGTAGCCGAGGGGCCAGGTGAGTTCGGGCATGTGGGTGAAGTTCATGCCGTAGATGGTGCCGACGAGGGTGGGGGCGAAGAGGATGGCGGCCCAGGAGGAGATCTTCTTGATCTCCTCGTTCTGTTGGAAGCCGGCTTCGGCCAGCGCGCGCATCTCCGCGTTCTGCTGCTGGGTGACGAGGGTCGCGTTGACGGTGAGGATCTCGGTGAGGGCCTGGCGGAAGCCGTCGACGCGTTCGCTGGTGTGGGTGACGTGGTCGGCGACGTCGCGGAGGTAGCGCTGGAGCTCGTCGTCGGTCTCGTACTTGGTGAAGCCGGCCATCAGCCCGTGGAGCATGCTGACGAGCGGGCGGGTGGCGCGCTGGAACTCGACCATCTCGCGGGAGAGTTCGTAGATGCGGCGGGAGACGGCGGGGTCGCCGCGGAAGACCTCGGTCTCGATCTCGTCGATGTCGTTCTGCACGCCGGTGACGACGGGGACGTAGCCGTCGACGACCGCGTCGAGGATGGCGTAGAGGATCGCCTCGGGGCCGAGGGCGAGCAACTCCGGTGTCCGCTCCATGCGTTCGCGGACCGCGGAGAGGTCGGGCGCGGCGCCGTGGCGGACGGTGACGAGGAAGTCGGGGCCGACGAACACGTGCAGTTCGCCGAACTCGATCTCCTCGGAGTCGTCGAGGTAGCGGGCGGCGCGCAGGACCACGAACAGGGTGTCGCCGTAGCGCTCCAGCTTCGGGCGCTGGTGGGCCTCGCGGGCGTCCTCGATGGCGAGCGGGTGGAGGTCGAACTCGGCTGCCAGGGTGTGGAGTTCGGTGTCGCTGGGGCGGTAGAGGCCGATCCAGGCGACGGAGTCCTCGTGCTCGCGCAACTGGTGGAAGGTCTCGGCGAGGTAGGAGGGCGAGGCGGTGCGGACGCCGTTGCGGTAGAGCGCGGACTCGATGATCGTCGCGCCCGGTCCGGCGTCGGGGGCGCCCGGAGGGCCGGCGGGGGAGTCGCCGCCCGGCGGGGTGGGGGAGTGGCGGAGCCAGGACGGCCGTCTGGTGGGGCGCGGGGTGCGGTGGCGGTCGGCCATGGTGCGGGGTCACCTCCCGGTGCGGGGCGGCTGCGGTGGTCACCGCGGGTGTGGGCAGCATAACGAGGGGGCGTGTGCGGTCGGCGCCGCGGCGCGGGGGCGGTGCGGGGCTTCGCCCGACGCGCCTCGGACGCCCGCCGGGGCGGACGGATCCGGTGTTGCGGACCGAACGTGTCCGCGAGTCCCGCTACCGTCGCCCCATGACGACCGCACCCGAGCTCGACATCCGCGCCCTCAACCGCGCCACGCTGGCGCGCCAACTCCTGTTGCAACGACGCGAGATGACGGCGGCCGACGCCGTCACGCACCTGCTCGGGCTGCAGGCGCAGAACGTGCGGCCGCCGTACGTCGCGCTGGCCGCGCGGCTCGACGGGTTCGAGCCGGAGGAGCTGTCGCGCGGGATGGCGGACCGGTCGATCGTGCGCATCGTGACGATGCGGTCGACGATCCACACGCACACGGCGGAGGACTGCCTGACGTTGCGGCCGTTCGTGCAGCCCGCGCGGGAGCGGGAGTTGCGGATGTTCCTGAAGCGGATGCCGGGGGTGGACCTCGACCGGCTCGCCGGCCTGGCGCGCGGGTTCGTCGAGGAGGAGCCGCGGACGCTCAAGGAGATCCGGGAGCTGCTGACCGTGGAGTGGCCGGCGGCCGATCCGCAGGCGCTGGGGGTGGCGGCGCGGTGCATGCTGCCGCTGGTGCAGGTCACCCCGCGCGGGTTGTGGCGGCGCAGCGGCCAGGTGGCGCTGACGACCGCCGAGCACTGGCTCGGGCGGCCCGGCACCGATCCGGACCCGTCGACGGCCGACTCCGTCGTGCTCCGCTACCTGGCCGCGTTCGGGCCGGCGTCCGTCAAGGACATGCAGCAGTGGGCCGGGATCACCCGCATGAAGGAGGTCTTCCAGCGGCTCCGCCCCCGCCTGCTGACCTTCCGCGACGCGACGACCGGCGTGGAGCTGTTCGACCTGCCGGACGCGCCCCGCCCCGGCCCCGACGTGCCCGCGCCGCCCCGCTTCCTCCCCGAGTTCGACAACCTGCTGCTCTCGCACGCCGACCGCTCCCGCTTCGTTCCGCCGGCCACCCGGCACCGCAACTGGGCGGGCAACGTGGCCTACTGCGTCTACCTGCACGACGGCATGCTGTCCGGGGTGTGGAAGCTGACGGAGGAGCGCGACGGATCGAGGCTCGTCATCGAGCCGTTCACGAAGCTGACGGCCCGGGAGCGGGACGCGCTCTCCGCGGAGGGGGAACGGACCCTGCGGACGCTGCAGGCGCCGGAGCCGTACGACATCGGGTTCGGGCGGCTGATGCCGGAGTGACGCGGCTCTGAAGGCCGCAACGAAGCGGGTCAGCAATCCACTTGCGTATCCGCGCACGCGATGGCGAGCATGCGGAGGTGACGCGAACCCCCGGCGCCGAAGCCGCCCCCGAAGCCCTTGGCGCTTCCGAAGCCGTCCGAGCTCCCGAGACCCCTGAGGCTCCCGAGGCCCCCTTCGTCACGCACCGCCGGCTCCTCTTCGCCACCGCCTACCGCATGCTCGGCAGCGTCGCCGACGCCGAGGACGTCCTGCAGGACGCCTGGCTGGCCTGGTCGAAGGCCGACCGCGAGGACGTCCGCAACCCGAAGGCGTACCTCGTCCGCACGGTCACCAACCTCTCGCTCAACCGGCTCACCTCCGCCCGGGCCAGGCGCGAGACGTACGTCGGGCCGTGGCTGCCCGAACCGCTGCTCACCGCGCCGGACGTGGCGGAGGAGGCCGAGCTGGGCGACTCCGTCTCCACCGCGATGCTCGTGGTCCTCGAATCGCTCAGCCCCGTCGAGCGCGCGGTGTTCGTGCTGCGCGAGGTGTTCGGCTACGGCCACGCCGAGATCGCCGCGACGCTCGACCGCCCCGAGCCGACCGTCCGCCAGATCGCCCACCGCGCCCGCACGCACGTCGACGCCCGCAGGCCGCGCTTCGACACCGACGCCGCCCAGCGCGCCGAGGTCACCACCCGCTTCCTCGCCGCGTGCGCGGGCGGCGACCTCGCCGCGGTCCTCGAGGTGCTCGCCCCCGACGTCACCGTCTGGACCGACGGCGGCGGCAAGGTCACCGCCGCCCGCCGCCCGCTGCACGGCGCGGACCACGCCGGCCGCTGGCTCGTCGGCGTCCTCAGCAAGCCCGGCGCGTCCCTGGGGACGGTCGACCGGGTGCAGCTCAACGGCGAGCTCGGCCTCCTCGTCACCCTGCCGGACGGCCAGGTCTACGGCACCATCACCTACGACATCGCCGGCGGCCGCATCAAGCACCTGCGCTTCCAGGTCAACCCCGACAAGCTCGACGGGGTGCGGCCCCGCACGGAGCGGCCGGCGGGCCCCGGCGCGGCGCCCTAGCCGCTGCGTTCGGGAGGTGGGGGACGGGTGAGCCGTCCCCCACCTCGGCCCCCGCGATCAGCTCCGCGTCTCCTCGCGGTGTCCGGCAGCGGCCGCACCGGGCAGGACGAGGAGCTTGCCGGTGGTACGCCGGGCCTCCAGGTCGCTGTGGGCGTCGGCGGCCTCGGACAAGGCGTAGCGGCCCGTCACCGTGACCTCGATCGCCTTGGAGCGCACCCACTCGAACACGTCGGCGGCCCGCCGGAGCAGCTCGGACCGATCGGCGATGTAGTCCCCGAGGCTGGGCCGGATCAGGCTCAGCGAACCGCCGCGGGCGAGCCGCATCGGGTCGAACGGCGGCACGGCGCCGCTCGCCGCGCCGAAGAGCACGAGACGGCCGCGGGCGCGCAGGGAGGCGAGGCTCGCGTCGAAGGTGTGCGCGCCGACGCCGTCGTAGACGACCGGCAGCCCCTGACCGCCGTTGAGCCGCCTCACCTCGGCCGCGAGGTCGTCGACCGCGGTGGAGAGCACCACCTCGGCGGCCCCCGCACGCTTCGCCAGTTCGGCCTTCGCCGGGGTCGACGTCGTGCCGATCACCCGGCCGCCGAGACGGGTGACGATCTGGGTCAGCAGCAGCCCCATGCCACCGGCGGCCGCGTGCACGAGGACCGTGTCGCCCTCCTGGACCGGGTAGGCGTCCTTGACGAGGTAGTGCGCGGTCATGCCCTGGAGGAGCACGGCGGCGGCCGTCTCGAAGTCGACGTCGTCGGGCAGTGGCACCAGCCGGGAGGCGTCGACGACGGCCCGCTCGGCGTACGTGCCGGGGATCTCCACCCAGCCGACCCGGTCCCCGACCCCGACGCCGGTGACGCCGGGGCCGACGTCGACGACCGTGCCGGCGCCCTCGGAACCCGGGGTGAAGGGCAGCGGAAGGCCGTACCGGCCTTCGCGGTGGTAGACGTCGAGGAAGTTCACCCCGGACGCGGCGACCGCCACGACCGCCTCGCCGGGACCCGGCCGCGGCTGCTCCACCTCGGCCTCCCGCAGCACCTCGGGCCCGCCCACCTCGTACACCTGTATCGCTCGCATTACCCCTCCAGCGACGACTCGTTACCCCCCAACCCCGTCGACGGCGATCCGATTCCCCCCGCCTGTGAAGATCCCTGAGGCCTGCCGAGCACCTCGCCCCGCCGCGTCAGGCTGTCCTCCGCGTGGCCCGCGTCCGCCGCGCGCCGGAAGGCGGCGAGGACCGCGGCGGGCAGGCCCGGGTCCACGCCGGAATCGCGGGCGGTGTGCACGACGTGCTCCAGGCTCGCCACCGCCATCGAGATCCGCTCGGCGTCCCCGCCGTGCTCCCCGGCCTCGATCCGCGGGGTGTGGAAGTCGATGAACTGGCTGCGGGAGTCCGACTGGCTCGACGGCTGCCCCGTCGCGTCCGCCGCGGTCGGAACGGCCGTGGGCGCGCCGGAGATCTTCGCGGCCGGCGTTCGCGCGGTGGCGCGCAGTGGTGGAGCGGTGGCTGGTCGAGGCGGGCTTCGCGCGGGAGGACGCGGCGGAGCTGGCGCACACGGTGATCGCGACGCTGGAGGGGGCGGAGCTCGCGGCGCAGGTGGGGCGCCCCGCGGTCCCGCTGGAGGCCGCGGGGCGGCATCTGGCGCGGCTGCCGGCGACGTACCGCTGAGACCGCGGGCGGCCCGCCGTCAGTCGTCCTCCGGCAGCCGGGGCCGCTTGCCCTTCGTCGCGAGGAGCGGCTTCAGGAGGTCGCCCCGGTCCGCGACCCGTTCCCGTACCTCGTCCATCGTGAAGGCGAGGTCCGCCGGACTTCCGGCGGCCTCCAGCTCGTCCCAGGTCACCGGGGTGGCGATGCCCGGGCGCTCGCGGACGCGGAGGGTGTACGGCGCGGCGGTGGTCTTGGCGGTGGTGTTCTGCGACCAGTCGATGAAGACCTTGTTCGGCCGTTCCGCACGGGCCATGACCGCGGTGACCAGGCGGGGGTGCTCGTCCTGGAGGCGCTGGGCGAGGGCCTTCGCGTACGCGGTGGTGTGCTCGCCGCCGGTGGGGGCGAGCGGGGCGTACAGGTGCAGCCCCTTGGAGCCGGAGACGACGGGGAGGGAGGCCAGGCCGTCGTCGGCGAGGAGCTGGCGGGCGCGCAGGGCGACGACGGCGCAGGTGGTGAGGTCGCAGCCGGGCCCGGGGTCGAGGTCGAGGACGAGGCGGTCGTGCAGCGGCGGGTCGTCCGGCTTCGCGGGGACGGTCCACTGCGGGACGTGCACCTCCCAGCCGCCGAGGTTCGCCATCTGGAGCAGCACCGCTGGGCTGTCGACCTCGATGTAGTCGCTCGGGCCCGACCTCCCGGCCACCTGCACCAGCGGCACCCAGTCCGGCGTCCCCGGCGGCGGGTGCTTGGCGAACCAGCGCTGCCCGTCGGGGCCGTCGGGGGCGCGGACGAACGAGGCCGGGCGGCCGGCGGTGTGCGCGACCAGGTGCGGCGCGAGGTCGGCGTAGTACGAGAGCAGCTCGGCCTTCGTCGTGCCGGTGGAGGCGAAGACGACCTTGTCGAGGTGGGTGAGCGTGACGCGGTGCCCGGCCACGTCGACGGTCTGCCGGGCGGAGGAGGAGGGGACGGGTTCGTCGGCCATGGGGGGACGTATGCCACGATCCGCCGTCGGCCAAGCAGCGGCCGGTGGCCCGGCGGGACCCGGGAGGGGCCCTTCCGCGCTGTCCGTTCGGACAAACCCGCATAAACTGACCGCGTCCACCCCGTCTGGAGGCGACCCATGCGCTCGATATGGACCGGCACCATCGGCTTCGGCCTCGTCTCCATCCCCGTGCGCCTCTACGGCACGACGGACGAGCACAAGGTGCCGCTGCACCAGGTGCACCAGAAGGACGGCGGCCGGGTGCGGTACAAGCGCGTCTGCGAGAAGGACGGCGAGGAGGTGCCGTACGCGGAGATCGCGAAGGGGTACGAGGCGGGGGACGGGCGGACGGCGGTGCTCACCGACGACGACCTCGCCGAGCTGCCGCTGCCGTCGAAGAAGCTGATCGACGTGCTCGCGTTCGTCGACGTCGCGGACATCGATCCGCTCGCCCTCGACAAGGCGTACTACGTCGGGGCGGCGGAGAAGGCGGGGGCGGCGAAGCCGTACGTGCTGCTGCGGGAGGCGCTCAGCGAGTCGGGGAAGGCGGCGGTGGCCAAGATCGCGCTCCGGAGCCGGGAGTCGCTGGCGCTGCTGCGGGTGCGGGGGGAGGTGCTGGTGCTGCACACCATGCACTGGCCGGACGAGATCCGCTCCGACGACGGGCTCGCGCCGTCGGACTCCGCGAAGGTGCGGCCGCAGGAGCTGAAGATGGCGGGGTCGCTCATGGACACGCTGTCCGAGGGCTTCGACCTCGACGCGCTGCACGACGACTACGCCTCCGCGCTCGATCGGCTCGTCGTGGCGCGGTTGGAGGGGACGGAGCCGGCGTCCGACGCGGGCGGCGACGAGGAGCAGCCGGACAACGTGATCGATCTGGTGTCGGCGCTCAAGGCGTCGATCGCGGCGCGGGACCAGGGCGCGGAGGGTTCCGACTCCGCGTCGGGCGGCGGTGCGCGGAAGCCGGCGAAGAAGGCGGCGGCCAAGAAGGCCCCGGCGAAGAAGGCTTCGGGCCGCTCGGGCACGGCGAAGAAGTCCGCGCCGGCCAAGAAGACCGCGAAGAAGTCGACCCGCAAGGCGAGTTGACGCCCCGTCCGCCTGCGGCGCGTACCGGGCCCCGCCCGGTGGCCCCAAACCCCCCACGGTCTTGAGGACCAGGGGGGCACCCTCGCCGGGCTGAATTTCTCGGTGCGCCCGCTCCGTAGCGGCTCAGGGGTCCCGCCGCATGCACACCCGTGGCCATGCGTCGAGGCCGAGGGACGCCTCGTGCGCGCGGGCGCGCCGCAGCCCCGGGGTGAGTTCGGCGTCGGCGAGGGTGCGGAAGCCGATGCGCGCGTAGTAGGGCGCGTTCCAGGGGACGTCGGTGAAGGTGGTCAGGGTGAGCGGGAGGCCGGTGCGGGTGGCCACCCAGGAGAGCAGGGCGCGGCCGAGTCCCTGGCGGGCGTGGGAGGGGTGGACGGAGAGCTGTTCGACGTGGATGGCGCCGTCGAGGGGCTCGTGGAGGACGTAGGCCGCGGGGCCGGAGCCGTCGGCGGTGACCCACAGGCCGCCCGCCGAACGGTACGCGGAGAGGGTGGCGAGCGAGGGCGGGTCGTCGTCGGCGACGCGGTCCATCCCGAGGGACCGGAACGCGGCACCGGCGGCGCGTTCGAGGGACTGCAGGGCGGGGAGGTCGGCGGGCTCGGCGGGACGGATGCGCATGCGGGGGATCATGCCCCGAAGGCGTCATCGTTCTCGACCGGGTTCGGGCCCCCGGCGGCCACCAGCTCCTCCGCCGCCGCGTTCACCGGCTGCGGCGTCCCCGTGAGGTCGAGGGCGAAGAGCGGGACCCCGAGCTCGTCCGCGCGGGCTCGGGCGTCCTCGCCGTAGCCGGCGAGGGCGAAGGAGACGCCGAGGGCGGACGCGGCGAGCCCGGCCAGCCACAGGCACTCGACGTCGCGGACGGAGACGGGCCGGGTGGTGGGGTCGACGCGCGCGGTGAGGCCCTCGGCGTCGAGGACGGAGACGGAGTCCGCGGACGTCCGCGGCCGGCGGATCTCGCTGCGGCCGAGCCAGCGCAGGTAGAGCGCGACGGTCGCGGCCGCGTCGGCGGCGGTGCGGATGGTCACCGGGCGGAAGGCGGGCCGCGGCGCGGCGGTACCCGCGGGGCGCGCCGGCTCCGGCAACCGCCGCTCCGGCCCGTCCGCGGCCGGGAGCGCGGAGACGACAGGCACCCGCAGGACCGTCCCGCAGGCGCAGCCGAACTCCGGCTGCGGCCAGTCGTCGTGGCGCCCGCAGGCCCCGCAGCGGACGGTGACCCAGTCGCCGGCCCAGGTGCGCTGGGTGAGCGGGGTGACGGTGCCGTCGGCGTCGAGCGGCGGGACGACGGGGGCGCCGCAGGCGCAGGGGAAGGCCGGCGGGACGTACGCGTGCTCGCGCCGGCAGGCCGGGCACCGGACCGGGACGCTCGAAGTCATGCCGCCACCCCACAGCAGTTGTCCCCGCGAGTGCGCGGGTGCGCTCCCATCGTCCCGCAACGGGGCCCGCGGCGGCAGGGAGTTGACGGCAGTCGTCGCCGGCCGCCCTTGACGGCGTGCGCGACCGCACTTACATTCCTTCCATATAGCAGAACAAGTTTTCCATCATGCGGAAGTGGCCCGGACGGGGCACGAGGCAGGAGCAGGAGTACGCAATGGCCCGTATGACCGCTGCCCGCGCGGCAGTCGAGATCCTCAAGCGCGAGGGCGTCTCGCAGGCGTTCGGCGTGCCCGGCGCGGCGATCAACCCCTTCTACGCGGCGCTCAAGGCGGGGGGCGGGATCGACCACACGCTCGCCCGGCACGTCGAGGGCGCCTCGCACATGGCCGAGGGCTACACCCGGGCGCACCCGGGCAACATCGGGGTCTGCATCGGCACCTCGGGCCCGGCCGGCACCGACATGATCACCGGCTTGTACTCGGCGATCGGCGACTCGATCCCGATCCTGTGCATCACCGGCCAGGCGCCGACCGCGGTGATCCACAAGGAGGACTTCCAGGCGGTCGACATCGCCTCGATCGCGAAGCCGGTCACCAAGGCGGCGACCACCGTCCTGGAGGCGGCCCAGGTCCCCGGCGTCTTCCAGCAGGCCTTCCACCTCATGCGCTCGGGCCGGCCCGGACCGGTCCTCATCGACCTGCCGATCGACGTCCAGCTGACCGAGATCGAGTTCGACCCCGAGACGTACCAGCCGCTCCCGGTCTACCGCCCCGCCGCCTCACGGGCGCAGGTCGAGAAGGCCGTGGCGATGCTCAACGCCTCCGAGCGGCCGCTCATCGTGGCCGGCGGCGGCGTCATCAACGCCGACGCCTCCGCGCTGCTCCTTGAGTTCGCCGAGCTGACCGGCACACCGGTCGTGCCCACCCTGATGGGCTGGGGCATCGTCCCCGACGACCACGAGCTGAACGCGGGCATGGTCGGCCTGCAGACCTCGCACCGCTACGGCAACGCGACGTTCCTGGAGTCCGACTTCGTCCTCGGCGTCGGCAACCGCTGGGCCAACCGCCACACCGGCAAGCTGGACGTCTACACCGCGGGCCGCACGTTCGTGCACGTCGACATCGAGCCCACCCAGCTCGGCAAGATCTTCGCCCCGGACTACGGGATCGCCTCCGACGCGAAGATCGCCCTGGAGCTGTTCGTCGAGGTCGCCCGCGAGCTGAAGGCGGCCGGCCGGCTGCCCGACCGCAGCGCCTGGGCCGCCTCGGCGCAGGAGCGCAAGGCGACCCTCCAGCGCCGCACCCACTTCGACGACGTGCCGATGAAGCCGCAGCGCGTCTACGAGGAGATGAACCGCGCCTTCGGCCCCGATACTCGGTACGTCACCACCATCGGCCTGTCCCAGATCGCCGGCGCGCAGATGCTGCACGTCTACAAGCCGCGCCACTGGATCAACTGCGGCCAGGCCGGCCCGCTCGGCTGGACGATCCCGGCCGCGCTCGGCGTCGCGACCGCCGCGCCCGAGGACACCGTCGTCGCCCTCTCCGGCGACTACGACTTCCAGTTCATGCTGGAGGAGCTGGCCGTGGGCGCGCAGCACCGCATCCCCTACGTCCACGTGCTGGTGAACAACGCCTACCTCGGCCTCATCCGGCAGGCCCAGCGCAACCTCGACATCAACTTCCAGGTCAACCTGGAGTTCGAGAACATCAACTCGCCCGAGCTCGGCGTCTACGGCGTCGACCACGTCAAGGTCGTCGAGGGGCTCGGCTGCAAGGCGATCCGGGTCACCGAGCCCGACCAGCTGCTTCCGGCCTTCGAGGAGGCCAAGAAGCTCGCGGCGGAGTACCGGGTGCCGGTGGTCGTCGAGGCCATCCTGGAGCGGGTCACCAACATCTCGATGAGCGGCAGCGACATCGCGTCGGTCAACGAGTGGGAGGAGCTGGCGACCGAGCCCGGCCACGCCCCGACGGCGATCCGCCCGCTCTCGGTGGGCTGACGCGGCCGCGGCGGGGTACCCGTCCCGGCGCGGGACGCCCCCGCCGCGACCGCCCTCGGTCGTACGACCGGAGGAAACTGAGAATTGTCCAAGAAGCAACGTTCATCTGTTCTACACGGCCTGGTCACGGACGTATGTTCGTAGACATGGATCAGGAACAGAAGGTGCCGCCGGGTGGGGAGCCCGGCGGCACTCGTGTGCGCGACCGGCGCCGCACGCTCGTCATCGCGGGGATCGCCGCGGGATGCGTGCTGCTGCTCGGCGCGGGCGCGGGGGGATACGCGTACTGGCGGCTCGACCACAACATCGAGGGCGTCGACATCGACCGCGCCCTCGGCACCGACCGGCCGGTGCCGCGCGCCGCCGTCACGGCGCCGATCGACGAGGGCCCGTCCGGTCCGCTGAACCTGCTGGTTCTGGGGTCCGACAGCCGCACCGGCAAGGAGAACAAGGAGCTGGGCGGCGGCGCCGAGGGGGGCGCGCGCTCGGACACCGCGATGATCGTGCACCTGAACGCGGCGCACACCGAGGCGACCGTCGTCAGCATCCCGCGCGACACGCTCGTCGACCGCCCGTCCTGCCCCGAGGAGGACGGCGGGAAGACGTCGCCGGCGCAGAACGCGATGTTCAACTCCGCGTTCGCGCTGGGCGGTCCGGCCTGCGCGATCAAGACCGTCGAGAAGCTCACCGACATCCGTATGGACCACTACGTCGAGGTCGACTTCGCCGGCTTCGCGGACCTCGTCGACGCGATCGGCGGGGTCACGGTGACGACCACCGAGGACATCGACGACGAGAAGAGCCGGCTGCGCCTCGACGCGGGCACCCACACGCTCGACGGCGAGCAGGCGCTCGCCTTCGCCCGCACCCGGCACGGCATCGGCGACGAGAGCGACCTCGGCCGGATAGGCCTCCAGCAGCAGCTGGTGAAGGCGCTGGTGGGGCAGGTGCGGAACACGGAGCTGCTGAGCGACCCGGTCAAGCTCTACTCGATCGCCGACGCGCTCACCGAGAGCCTCACCACCGACACCGGACTCGACTCGCTCGGCGAACTGCGCGGCCTGGCGTCGTCGTTGGAGGGCCTGGCGCCGGAGGACGTCACGACGGTGATGATGCCCGTCGTGCAGGCGCCCTGGAACCGCAACCGGGTGATCGCCGACGAGCCCGAGGCGAAGGAGCTGTGGAAGGCGCTCAAGGACGACGAGCCGGTGCCGGCCTCGTCCGACGAGCCCTCGCCGACGCCGTCCAAGCCCTCGATCAAGCCGCTGCCCACCGCCTGACGGGCCTCAGCGCACACACCTGAGCGCCGCGTACGGGAACCGTCCGTACGCGGCGCTCGGGTCATCCGGTGCCTGTGTCGGCCGAACGGCCCTCACAGCAGCGGAGTTGGTGCCGTCCGACGGCGCGAGGCTGGGCGCGACAGGACATTCGCGCCGCCGGACGGGGCTCGGGGGGAACTCGCGGACGGCCGGGCCCCGCGGCGGCGTGGACAGGCCCGGGGTCGCGCCGCTTCAGGTCAGCGGGCGCGGCCGGGCTTTCACCACCGCACTGGCGTCCGACGCCGCCGCGGTTCCGGTCGGTCCGCACCGCGGCCGGCCACCCCTCATCCGGGCGGGCCGCGGTGCGGACGGCGCACGGGGCGCGGCCTCGGAGAGGCCGGCCGCCGTACGCGGTCCGGGGGTCAGTCCTCGCGCAGGGCGCGGACCGCCTCCTCCACGCGCCGACCGTACTCGGCGTCGGCGGCGTGGAAGTGGGCGAGGTTCTTCTCGATGACGTCGTCGCGGGAGACCTGGGAGAGGCCGCCGGCGATGTTCGCCACCAGCCGGCGCTGCTCGTCGGCCGACATCAGCCGGTAGAGCTCACCGGCCTGGAAGAAGTCGTCGTCCTTGACGTGCGCGGGCGCGGCGTGGGTGCCGGTCCAGCCCTGGACGGCCAGCGGCGCGGAGAGCGCGGCGTCGGTCTGGGCGGGGCCCGCGTAGGAGTTGGGCTCGTAGTTCTTGTCGTGGCGCGAGCCGTAACGGGTCGCCATCGCGCCGTCGCGGCCGTAGTTGTCGGCGACGGTGTTGCGCGGGGCGTTGACCGGCAGCTGGGTGTGGTTGACGCCCACCCGGTAGCGCTGCGCGTCCGCGTAGGCGAACAGCCTGCCCTGGAGCATCTTGTCCGGCGAGGGGCCGATGCCGGGCACGAAGTTGTTCGGCGAGAACGCCGCCTGCTCGACCTCGGCGAAGACGTTGTCGGGGTTGCGGTCCAGGACCATCCGGCCCACCCGCTGCAGGGGGTAGTCCGCGTGCGGCCAGACCTTCGTCAGGTCGAACGGGTTGAAGCGGTAGTCCGCGGCCTCGGCGGCGGGCATCACCTGCACGTACAGCGTCCAGGACGGGTTCACGCCGCGCTCGATGGCCTGCAGCAGGTCCGTCTGGTGCGAGTTCGCGTCCTGCCCGGCGAGCTCCGCGCCCTGCTCGGCGGAGAGCGAGCGCACGCCCTGGTTGGTCTTGAAGTGGTACTTCACGAAGAAGGCCTCGCCGGCCTCGTTCGTCCACTGGTAGGTGTGCGAGCCGTAGCCGTTCATGTGCCGGTAGGAGGCGGGGATGCCGCGGTCGCCCATCAGGTAGGTGACCTGGTGGGTGGCCTCGGGGGCGTGCGCCCAGAAGTCCCAGACGTTGTCCGGCTCCTGGCGGCCCGTGAACGGGTCGCGCTTCTGCGAGTGGATGAAGTCGGGGAACTTGATGGGGTCCTTGATGAAGAAGATCGGCGTGTTGTTCCCGACGAGGTCGTAGTTCCCGTCCTCGGTGTAGAACTTCAGCGCGAAGCCGCGGGGGTCGCGGACCGCGTCCGCCCCGCCGAGCGAGTCGGCCACGGTCGAGAACCGCGCGAACAGCTCGGTGCGCTTGCCGACGGTGTCCAGGAAGCGGGCGCGGGTGAAGCCGGTGACGTCGTCCGTCACCTCGAAGTAGCCGTACGCGCCCGAGCCGCGGGCGTGCACGACGCGCTCCGGGATCCGCTCACGGTTGAAGCGGGCGAGCTTCTCCAGGAGCTGCTGGTCCTGGACGAGCAGGGGGCCGCCGACACCGGCGGTGGCGGAGTTCTGGTTGTCGGCGACCGGGGCGCCGCTCTCGGTCGTAAGCACGCGCTGCGACATGGTGCGGGAGTGACCTTCCGTACGGGAGCTGCTGGGTGGAGGCGGTGTCGGGAGCGTAGGTACGCCTCCGCGCCCGCGTCAACAGTTTGTTGAAGTTCGAGGTGGGGCGGGGTCCGGCCGACCGGACGGAGATGTTCCGGACCGCGGCGGCACCTGGGCGCGACAGGACAGGTGTCAGCGCCGCCGCGGTCCGGAAGCGGAGAGGGGGCCGCGTTCCGCGGGCCCCGGCGGTCAGGCCGCCGTGTCGCCGGACAGGCGCTCGACCGAGCGGAGGAGGGCGGAGTGGTCCAGGCCGCCGTCGCCCTGGGCGCGCAGGGAGGCGACGAGTTGGGCGACGACCGCGCCGACCGGGAGCGCCGCGCCGACGTTGCGCGCGGCGTCCGTGACGATGCCCATGTCCTTGTGGTGCAGGTCGATCCGGAAGCCGGGCTTGAAGTCCCGGTTCAGGAAGTTGTCCCGCTTGCGGGTCAGCACGGTCGAGCCGGCGAGACCGCCGTTCAGGACGTCGAGCGCGGCCGACAGGTCGACGCCCGACTTCTCCAAGAAGACCACGGCCTCGGCGCACGCCTGGATGTTGACCGCGACGATCAGCTGGTTCGCGGCCTTCACCGTCTGCCCCGAGCCGTGCGGGCCGCACAGCACGATCGTCTTGCCGAGCGCGTCGAGCAGCGGGCGGGCCTCGTCGAACGCGGCCTGCTCGCCGCCGACCATGATGGAGAGGACGGCCTCGATCGCGCCCGCCTCGCCGCCGGACACCGGCGCGTCCAGGACCCGCAGGCCCTTGTCCGCCGCCGCCGCGGCCTTCGCGAGGTCGACGGAGGTCTGCGGGGTGATCGACGACATGTCGACGATCAGCGCCCCGGCCTTCACGTTCTCCAGGATGCCGTCGGGACCGTAGGCGACCGCCTCGACCTGCGGGGACGCGGGCACCATCGTGATCACGACGTCCGCGTCGGCGACCGCCTCGGCGATCGAGCCCGCGGCCTTCCCGCCGGCCGCGGCCAGGCGGTCCAGCTTGTCCTGCTCCAGGGTGAAGCCGGTGACGGGGTAGCCGGCCTTGATCAGGTTCTCGGCCATGGGGGAGCCCATGATGCCGAGGCCGATCCAGGCGACCTGGGGGAGCGGGGTGGAGTTGCTCATCGTGATGCCTCTTTCAACACACAGGTAAGGAAGGTCAGTTCAGCCAGCCGAAGGCCTCGGCGCTCGGCCGTTCGCCGGGCTTGTACTCCAGGCCGACGTGGCCCGTGTAGCCCGCCTTCGCCAGCCGGGCGAGCAGGTCCGCCAGCGGCAGGTCGCCCGTGCCCGGCGCGCCGCGGCCCGGGTTGTCGGCGATCTGCACATGGCCGGTCTTCGCCGCGTAGGCGTCGATCACCGCCGGCAGGTCCTCGCCGTTCATCGACAGGTGGTAGAGGTCCAGGAGGAACTTCGCGTTGCCGAGCCCGGTCGCCTCGTTGACCTTGTCGACGACCTCGATCGCGGCGGGCGCGCTCACCAGCGGGTAGCGCGGCGACTCCGGCGCGTTCAGCGCCTCGATCAGCAGGATCGCGCCGATCCGGTCGGCCGCACGGGCGGCCAGGACGAGGTTCTCCAGGGCCAGCGCGTCCTGCGCGGCCGGGTCGGCGCCCGGCAGGCGGTTGCCGTACAGCGCGTTCAGCGCCGTGCAGCCGACCGACTGCGCGAAGTCCGCCGCCACGTCGATGTTGGCGCGGAACCGCTCGGACTCCTCGCCCGGCACGGACAGTGCGCCGCGGTCGGGGCCCGGCAGCTCGCCGGCGTAGAAGTTCAGGCCCACCAGCCGCGTGCCGGCGTCGGTCAGCGCCTTCTTCAGCGCGTCGAGCTCGGCCTGCGGCGGGGTGGGGGTCTCGATCCAGGGCCACCACAGCTCGACCGCGTCGAAGCCGGCCGCCGCGGCGGCCGCGGGGCGCTCCAGGAGCGGGAGTTCCGTGAAGAGGATCGACAGGTTCACATCGAAGCGCTGCTCCGTGAAGCTCATCTGCGCTCCTTCCGTATTGCGGAAGTAACTTTCTGCTTAACGGAAGACTGCCCGGCTGTTTCGTCGCCTGTCAAGAGCTCCCGCCCGAAAACCCGATCGGGCGGCTACCTTGAGCGCGTGCGACTGCGAGTGGAATTCACGACCGAACCGTTCGACCTCGACGAGGCCCCCGCCCACGCGGTGGTGGCCCGGGAGGTCATCCAGGACGCCGCCCTCGACGCGGTCGACGTCGGCCCGTTCGGCAACTCCGCCGAGGGCTCGCCGGACGACGTCATCGGCGCGGTGGAGGCGCTGCTGCGCCGGACCGTCGCGGCCGGGGCGACCCGGGTCTCCCTCCAGGTCAGCGTGATCGACGAGGCCGGCGGGGGGCGGGAGCAGTGACCGGACCGGGAGACCACCCGCTCGTCGCCGCGGTGAAGCCGCTCGTCGACGCGATGGGCGGCGAGATGGTGGCGCCCGCCCTCGCCGGGAGCGAGGACGTCGTCCTGAGCTGGGAGGGCGAGGACGTCGTCGCCGTCCGGCTGCCGCAGCTCTCCGACTCCCTCGACCACATCCTCGCCGCGCTGGAGCGCCGGCACGGCCGGCCGCTGGCGGAGCTGGAGCGCAAGGAGAAGCAGGCCGTCGTCCGCAGCCTGGAGGCGCGCGGGGCGTTCGCGGTACGGCACGGGGTGGAGACGGTGGCGGGGGCGCTGGGTGTCTCGCGCTTCACCGTCTACAACTACCTGAACCGGCAGTGAGCGGGCGCTGACCTCGGGATGCCTCCAGGTGGCGTAGGCGCGGCGGCTTCGTAACAGGAAGTTTTCAACAAAGTGTTGACGCCGTGTTGCGGAGCGCGTTAGCTGTGCGCAGCCCGCAAAGCACCGCCACGGAGGCTCCCGTGACTACGACCGAGACGCCGGGCCTCGCCCGGTTCAACACGCTCGAGGAGAGCGCGGCCCGCGCCGCACTCCACGAGGTGTGCGCCAGTTCGGCGTGGGGGAGCGCCCTGCTCGTCCACCGCCCTTACGCCACCACCGACGCCCTGTTCGCCGCCAGCGACGCCGCCATGGCCGAGCTGACCGCCGACGACCTGGCCGAGGCGATGGCCGGGCACCCGCCGATCGGCCGCCCGACGCCCGGGGACCCGACCTCCGCCCGCGAACAGCGGGGGATGGCCGGCGCCTCCGAGGAACTCAAGGCGGAGATGCTCGCCCTGAACCTGGACTACCAGGACCGGTTCGGCCACGTCTTCCTGATCTGCGCCACCGGCCTCACCGCCGAGCAGATGCGCGACGCCGTCAAGGCCCGCAGCGGTCACTCGCCCGAGCAGGAGCGGGAGATCGTCCGCACCGAACTGGGCAAGATCAACCGCATCCGGCTGACCCGGCTCGCACAGGAGGCCACCGTATGAGCACCGAAGGCGCCACCGAGACCTCGGTGTCCACGCACATCCTGGACACCAGCACCGGCCGTCCCGCCGCGTCCGTCGCCGTCGAGCTGTCGGTCCGCGCCGGCGCCGGCGGCTGGAGCGCCCACGGGGCGTCCCGCACCGACGGTGACGGGCGGGTCAAGGACCTGCCCGTCCTGCCGGAGGGCACCACCCACGTACGCCTCGACTTCGCGACCGAGGCCTACTTCGCCACCCGAGAGAATGACAGCAAGGCCGCGGCTCGGCAGGAGGTCCCCGCTACCCGGGACAGCGGAGTGTTCTTCCCGGAGGTGGCGATCACGTTCGCCGTGCAGCCGGGCGAGCACTACCACGTACCGCTGCTGCTCAACCCGTTCGGCTACTCCGTATACCGAGGGAGCTAGCACCGACATGACAGCCGTTTCCCGCCCGTCCCGTCCGGTCGTCCTGGGCCAGAACCAGTACGGCAAGGCCGAGAACCGCGTCGTGAGGATCACCCGCGACGGCGACACCCACCACATCAAGGACCTGAACGTCTCCGTCGCCCTCTCCGGCGACATGGAGGACGTCCACTACTCCGGCTCCAACGCCAACGTCCTGCCGACCGACACCACCAAGAACACGGTGTACGCGTTCGCCAAGGAGTACGGCATCGAGTCCGCCGAGCAGTTCGGCATCCACCTCGCCCGGCACTTCGTCACCTCCCAGGAGCCGATCCACCGGGCGCGCATCCGCATCGAGGAGTACTCCTGGGAGCGGATCGCGACCTCGGACTCCAACTCCAGGTTCATCGGCTCCGACGAGGTCAACCACTCCTTCGCCCGCACGGGCCAGGAGCTGCGCACCGCGCAGATCACCTACGACGGCGAGAGCTGGGAGGTCGTCTCCGGCCTCAAGGACCTCACCGTCATGAACTCCACCAACTCGGAGTTCTGGGGCTACGTGAAGGACAGGTACACGACGCTGAAGGAGGCGTACGACCGCATCCTGTGCACCGACGTCTCCGCCGCCTGGCGCTACAACTGGACGTCGGACGACGAGCGGATGCCGAACTGGGAGCGGTCGTACGCGCAGGCCAAGAAGCACATCCTGCAGGCCTTCGCCGAGACCTACTCGCTCTCCCTCCAGCAGACCCTCTACCAGATGGGTTCGCGGGTGATCAACCACCGCGGCGAGATCGACGAGATCCGCTTCTCGCTGCCGAACAACCACCACTTCCTCGTCGACCTGGAGCCGTTCGGGCTCAAGAACGACAACGAGGTGTACTTCGCGGCCGACCGCCCCTACGGGCTGATCGAGGCGACCGTCCTGCGGGACGGCGTCGAGCCGCGCATCCCGGTCGACCACACCAACCTCTGACCGGTCCAGGCGCTCCCCGGCCCCTCGCGGCCGGGGAGGCGGCCCCCCTCCCTCGAAGGCCCGTCCCACCTCTGAGGCAGCCGACGTCCGGCACACGGACGTGAGTTGAGAAACGCCCCCGCGCAACGCCGCCCGGGCGCGTGTCCACACGGAGGAATGCCATGGCAACGCCCGCACGACCAGCGGCACCCGACCCCGTGCACCCGGTCGACGAGAAACTCCCCGCGCCCCGCCTGGTGCCCGCGGCGCTCCAGCACATCGCCGCCATGTACGCCGGCGTCGTCACGCCTCCGCTCATCATCGGCCAGGCCGTCGGCCTCGACACCGCGGGCCAGACCCGGCTGATCGCCGCGAGCCTGCTGGTCGCCGGACTCGCCACCCTCCTGCAGACCCTCGGCCTGCGCGGCTTCGCCGGCAACCGGCTCCCCTTCGTCAACGCCGCCTCCTCCGCCGGCATCGCCCCCATGCTCGCCATCGCCGAGACCAACGCGCCGGGCAGCCGACTCCCGGCGATCTACGGGGCGGTGATGGTCGCGGGCGTCTTCTGCCTCGCCGTCGGGCCGTTCTTCGGCCGGCTGCTCCGCTTCTTCCCGCCGCTGGTCACCGGGGTCGTCATCACCCTCATCGGGGTGACGCTGATGCCCGTGCCGGTCACCTGGGCCCGCGGCGGCGACGCCGAGGCCGCCGACTTCGGCGCGATGAAGTACCTCGCGCTCGCCGCGTTCACCCTCGGCGTCATCCTGCTCGTCCAGCGCTTCGGGCGCGGCTTCCTCAAGCAGGTCGCGCTCCTGGCCGGCATGTTCGCCGGCACCCTGGTCGCGATCCCGTTCGGGATGGCCGACTTCGGCGCCCTGCGCGAGGCCCCGCTCGCCGCGCTGCCGACCCCGTTCGCCTTCGGCGCACCGGAGTTCCAGCCCGCCGCGATCCTCTCGCTGTGCATCGTGATGCTGGTCCTGATGACCGAGTCCAGCGCCGGCATGCTCGCCCTCGGCGAGATCTGCGAGCGCGACTGCGACGGCCGCACCATCACCCGCGGCCTGCGCACCGACGGCATCGCCACCCTCCTCGGCCCGGTCTTCGGCTCCTTCCCGACCAGCGCGTTCGCCCAGAACGTCGGCGTCGTCTCGCTCACCCGGGTCCGCAGCCGGTACGTCGTCGCCGCGGCCGGCGGGGCGCTGCTCGTCCTCGGCGCGTTCCCCGTGCTCGGCGCCGTCGTCTCCCTGGTGCCGATGCCGGTCCTCGGCGGGGCGGGCATCGTGCTCTTCGGCTCCATCGCCGTCAGCGGCATCCGCACGCTGTCCGAGGCCGGCCTCGACGACAGCTCCAACATCATCCTGGTCGCGGTCGCGCTCGGCGCGGGCATCATCCCGCTCGCCGCGCCCTCCTTCTACGCCGGCTTCCCCGCCTGGGCGCAGACCGTGCTCGGCTCGGGCATCAGCGCCGGCGCGCTCACCGCCGTCCTGCTGAACCTGTTCTTCCACCATCTCGGCACCCGGGCCACGACGGCGGTCCCGGCACTCAAATCCTCCTAGGGTCCTGCCGTGCCCCGACCATCCACCGAAGAAGGAAGCAGCACCATGGCAGCAGCACCGGCAGAGCGCGTCGTCATCGAGAACTGCGCGATCGCGACGGTCGACGCCCAGGACACCGAGTACGCCTCCGGGCACGTCGTCGTCGCTGGCAACGTCATCGAGTCCGTCGGCGCGGGGCCCGCGCCCGAGGGCCTCCGGAACGTGGTCCGGCGGGTCGACGGCACCGGGCACCTGGTCACGCCCGGCCTCGTCAACACCCACCACCACTTCTACCAGTGGATCACCCGGGGCCTGGCCACCGACCACAACCTCTTCAACTGGCTGGTCGCGCTCTACCCGACGTGGGCGCGCATCGACGAGCCGATGGTCCGCGCCGCGGCGCAGGGCTCGCTCGCGATGATGGCCCGCGGCGGGGTCACCACCGCGATGGACCACCACTACGTCTTCCCCCGCGGCTCCGGCGACCTCTCCGGCGCCATCATCGGCGCCGCGCGGGACATGGGCGTGCGGTTCACCCTCGCCCGCGGGTCCATGGACCGCAGCGAGAAGGACGGCGGGCTGCCGCCGGACTTCGCCGTCGAGACGCTCGACGCCGCGCTCGCCGCGACCGCCGAGACCGTCGACCTGCACCACGACGCGTCGTTCGGGGCGATGACGCAGGTCGCCGTCGCGCCGTGCTCGCCGTTCTCGGTCTCCACCGAACTCATGAAGCAGGGCGCGGAGTTGGCCCGCTCCAAGGGGGTGCGGCTGCACACCCACGGGAGCGAGACGGTCGAGGAGGAGCAGTTCTGCAAGGAGCTGTTCGGGATGGGGCCGACCGACTACTTCGAGTCCACCGGATGGCTCGGCGAGGACGTGTGGATGGCGCACTGCGTCCACATGAACGACTCCGACATCGCCGCGTTCGCGCGGACGGGCACGGGCGTCGCGCACTGCCCGTCGTCCAACGCGCGGCTCGCCGCGGGGATCGCGCGGGTGCCGGACATGCTGGCGGCGGGCGTGCCCGTCGGGCTCGGCGTCGACGGGACCGCGAGCAACGAGTCGGGGGAGCTGCACACGGAGCTGCGGAACGCGCTGCTCGTCAACCGGCTCGGGGCGCACCGCGAGGCCGCGCTCAATGCGCGGCAGGCGTTGCGGCTGGGGACGTACGGCGGTGCGCAAGTGCTCGGTCGGGCTGCCGAGTTGGGCTCCCTCGAGGTGGGCAAGGTCGCCGACCTCGTGCTGTGGAGGCTCGACACGCTCGCGCACGCGTCGATCGCGGACCCGGTGACCGCGCTCGTCTTCGGAGCGGCGGCTCCGGTGACGCTCTCGCTCGTGAACGGGCGGCCCGTCGTCGAGGACGGGCGGCTCCTCCACGCCGACGAGGACGCGATCGCCCGCTCCACCAGGGACGAGGCCCGGCGCCTCGCCCGCATCGCCCGGGGCTGAGTCCCGGGCCCCACAGACCGCCGGCCGGGGAGGACGGTCCCCGGCCGGCGCCCCTTCTTCGCGGCTCCGCCGCGGATACCGGGCTCCGCCCGGCGGCCTCGATCTCCCCCGAGCTCTCGGCTTCGCTCGAGCACGGGTACCCCCTCGCCGGGCTGAGTCCGGTCGGTGCCGCTCACCTTGCTGTGCCTGCAGTGCCCAGCGCAGCGTCGTGTGCGCCCGCCCCGGTCGGCGCCCCGCGGCGGAACCGCGCTCAGTCGGCGGGCGGCCGGCAGGGCTCCCCGACCGCGTCCGGGAGATGCCGCTCGACCCACCGGATCACGCCGGGCATCGAGTCCGCGCCGTAGGACAGCACGGGCTCGTCCGGGTCGGCGGAGACGATCACGAGCAGTCGGGATCCCGGCGCGTACAAGCCCCTCATCCCCGGTTTCACCCTCGACCCGTCGAAGGTGAGCCCCGAGCCGCCGGCGGCGGGCTTGAACCAGCGGTCGACGTCCATCGTCACGCGGTCTCCGCGGACATCGGTGACCGTGCCCAGCGCGATGCTCTCCGCGCACGCGAAGAGCGCGGTGGGGGCGTGCTTCGAGGCGTCGGGCGCGGCCTCGGACGCGGCCTCGCGGTCCGTCTCCTGCCTTCCCGCGGACTTCTGGTCGCCGCCCGCGTCCGACGCGGTGGAGTTCAGGCCCGCGCCCCCCGTGGCGACGAGCTGCCCGAGCCCCACCCCGCCGAGCCCGACCGCCCCCGCCACGCACACGGCGAGCACGTACCGCTGCCAGCGGCGGCGGCGCGGGGGCGGCAGCGGCCGGAGCGGGACAGGGCGGGTGGCGGGCCCGCGGCCGCCCACCGCCGCGTCCGCCTGGCCCGCCTCGGCCGCCTCGCCCGCCGCGTCGCCGGGGCCGCGGTCAGCGCCCGGCGGGGCCGCCGGGTCCGGGCGCGCGTCGGGGCCGTCCGGCGTGTCCGTCGCCGGGACCGGCACCGGGTCCGCGCTGATCGCGAGGACGTCGCCGAGGCGGCGGATCTGGCTGCGCAGGGCGGTGATGTCGGCCTCGGCCGCCCGGTAGGCGGGGGTGGACGCGGTGGCGTCGTCGGGGTCGCCGAAGAGGGCGAGGTACAGCGGATCGTTCTCGTGGTCGGTCACGGCTCACACCACCTCGTCCTCGTGCAGCCGCGCGCGCAGCGCGCGGACGGCTCCGTACAGCCTGCTCTTGACGGTTCCCTCGGGGACGCCGAGCTGCTCGGCGATGCCGGCCACCGTCAGGTCCGCGTAGAAGCGCAGGACCAGGACCTGGCGCTGGCTGTCGGGCAGCCGCTCCAGCCCCTCGGCGACCGCGAGCGAGAGCACGCGGGACTCCTCGCCGGCCGGCTCGGCGGGCTCCCGGCCGGTCGGGACCAGCGCGGTGAGCCGCTCGCCGAGCCGCTCCTGGCGGCTGCGGGCGCGGTGCCAGTCGACCGCGAGGTTGGAGGCGACGACGGCCGCCCACGCGGAGACGTCCCGTGGCGGCTCGTCCCCGCGCGCCCGTCGCTCAAGCAGCCGCAGCCGGACCTGCTGGACCCCGTCCTGCAGGTCGGCGTACGGCACCCCGCCGAGCGAGAGCACCGCTCTCACCCGGTCGACCTGGGCCGCGTCCAGCGGATCGTCGGCACCCCCCGCGTCCTCGCGGGTCCGTCTCCACGGCACTCCCCCGCCCCCCTTTCGTCGTGCGTCCGCCCTGAGACGCACGGGCGGGCGGAAACGTTCGACTTCTCACACCGTCCGTCCCGTGGACAATCGATTGGACACGCACGCACCGGTGAGAAGCATGATGGTCGGGCCTGCCGTACCCGCAGGCCCGGGTCGTACGCGGAACAAGTGGAGGAACACCGTGAGGGTTGGAATCGTCGGAGCCACCGGTCAGGTCGGCACGGTCATGCGCAGGATCCTCAAGGAGCGCGCGTTCCCGGTCACCGAGCTGCGCCTCTTCGCCTCCGCCCGCTCGGCCGGCAGCACCCTGGACGGCGTCACCGTCGAGGACGCCGCCGAGGCGGACTACTCGGGCCTCGACGTCGTCCTGTTCTCCGCCGGCGGCGCGACCTCCCGTGCGCTGGCCGAGAAGGTCGCCTCCCAGGGCGCCGTGGTGATCGACAACTCCTCCGCCTGGCGCGGCCACCCCGAGGTGCCCCTCGTCGTGTCCGAGGTCAACCCGCACGCGGTCGCAAACCGCCCCAAGGGCATCATCGCCAACCCGAACTGCACCACGATGGCCGCGATGCCCGTCCTCAAGGCGCTGCACGCCGAGGCCGGCCTCACCGCCATGGTCGCCACCACCTACCAGGCCGTCTCCGGCTCGGGCCTCGCGGGCGTCAGCGAGCTGCACGGCCAGGTGCAGAAGACCGTCGCCGGCGCGGACGCGCTGGTGCACGACGGCGGCGCGGTCGACTTCCCCGAGCCGCAGGTCTACCAGCGGCCCATCGCGTTCAACGTGGTCCCGCTGGCCGGCTCGATCGTCGACGACGGCCTGAACGAGACCGACGAGGAGCAGAAGCTCCGCAACGAGTCCCGCAAGATCCTGGAGATCCCCGACCTGAAGGTCTCCGGCACCTGCGTGCGCGTGCCCGTCTTCACCGGCCACTCGCTCCAGGTCAACGCGCGCTTCGCCCGCCCGCTGAGCCCCGACCGCGCTACGGAGCTGCTCGCCGACGCCCCCGGCGTCGCGCTCACCGACATCCCCACCCCGCTCCAGGCGGCCGGCGGCGACGTCTCCTACGTCGGCCGCATCCGCGCGGACGAGACCGCGGAGAACGGCCTCGCGCTCTTCCTCTCCGGCGACAACCTGCGCAAGGGCGCGGCCCTGAACGCGGTGCAGATCGCGGAGCTGGTGGCGGCGGAGCTCTCCGCCTGACCTTTGCGGCACACGAGGGGGCGGCACCCGGGGACGGGTACCGCCCCCTCATGTCAGAAGAGCCCGAGCTTCAGCATCAGGGCGCGGTCGAGGTCGGCCAGCTCGTCGCCGTCGAGCGCGCCCTTGAAGTCGCCCAGGCGGGACGGGGCGACGGTGTAGATCTGGTCCGTGAGGATGCGGGTGGCCTTCCCGTCCAGCTCGATCTCCGGGCGGTAGACGGCGGGTCCCACGCCGGTCGACGTGAGAGCCACCGTGACCGTACTGGTGGTGAACCGGTCGGACTGAATGACGACGCAGTAGCGCTGCCCCTGCTGTTCGTGCCCCTGCGCGCCGGGCAGCGCCTTGATCACGTGGATCGCACCGCGGAAGATCACTCGACACCCATGAAGCGCTGGATGGCGAGCATCTCCGCCTGGTCATGCGGGTCGTCCGCCAGCCGCTCGGCGTCCGCGGCGGCCTGCTCGATCAGCCGCTCCTTGTAGGTGCGCAGCAGGGCGTAGCGCACGGCCTCGGTGCGCGAGCCGAACTCGTCCGCCAGCGCTCTTATGGCGGTCTCCATGGATTCGTCCGTGCGGACGTTGAGGGTGCCCATGCGACCAGCGTATCGCAGAACGTAATACGCCGCTCGGGCGGCGGTTCGCGGTCGGCTGACGGGGCGCGCGGATACTCGCCTGCTCCGGTGCGGGGGCGCGTGGAAGGATGGGCGGAAACGTCACGAACCGAGGAGTTGCCCAGGTGCCTGGCACGAATCTGACCCGCGAGGAGGCCCGGGAGCGGGCCCGTCTGCTGACCGTGGACGCGTACGAGATCGAGCTCGATCTCAGCGGGGCGCAGGAGGGCGGGACGTACCGCTCGGTCACCACCGTGCGCTTCGCGTCCGCCGAGGGCGGCGCTTCGACGTTCATCGACCTGGTGGCGCCGACGGTGCACGAGGTCGTGCTGAACGGGACCGCGCTCGACCCCGCCGCCGTGTTCGCGGACTCGCGGATCGCGCTCGCGGACCTCGCCGAGGGCGACAACGAGCTGCGGGTCGTCGCGGACTGCGCGTACACCAACACCGGTGAGGGGCTGCACCGGTTCGTCGACCCGGTCGACGAACAGGCCTACCTCTACACCCAGTTCGAGGTCCCCGACGCCCGCCGCGTCTTCCCGAACTTCGAGCAGCCCGACCTGAAGGCGACCTTCGCGTTCACCGTGAAGGCCCCCGCCGGCTGGACGGTCATCTCCAACTCCCCGACACCCGAGGCCCCGAAGGACGACCTCTGGGTCTTCGAGCCGACGCCGCGGATCTCCACGTACATCACCGCGCTGATCGCCGGCCCGTACCACGCGGTGCACTCCACCTACGAGGGCCCGGACGGGCAGTCCGTGCCGCTCGGCATCTACTGCCGGCCCTCGCTCGCCGAGTACCTCGACGCGGACGCGATCTTCGACGTGACCCGGCAGGGCTTCGCCTGGTTCCAGGAGAAGTTCGACTACGCCTACCCCTTCGCCAAGTACGACCAGCTCTTCGTGCCGGAGTTCAACGCGGGCGCGATGGAGAACGCGGGTGCGGTCACCATCCGCGACCAGTACGTCTTCCGCTCGAAGGTGACCGACGCGGCGTACGAGACGCGCGCGGAGACGATCCTGCACGAGCTGGCGCACATGTGGTTCGGCGACCTGGTCACCATGGAGTGGTGGAATGACCTGTGGCTGAACGAGTCGTTCGCCACGTACACCTCGATCGCCTGCCAGGCGGACGCGCCGGGCTCGAAGTGGCCGCACGCGTGGACGTCGTTCGCCAACTCGATGAAGACCTGGGCGTACCGGCAGGACCAGCTGCCGTCCACGCACCCGATCATGGCGGACATCCGCGACCTGGACGACGTGCTCGTCAACTTCGACGGGATCACGTACGCGAAGGGCGCGTCCGTCCTCAAGCAGCTCGTCGCGTACGTCGGCAAGGACGAGTTCTTCCGGGGCGTGCAGGCGTACTTCAAGGCGCACGCCTTCGGGAACACGCGCCTGAGCGACCTGCTCGGCGCGCTGGAGGAGACCTCCGGGCGCGACCTGAAGGCGTGGTCGAAGGCGTGGCTGGAGACGGCCGGCATCAACGTGCTGCGGCCCGTCGTCGACGTCGACTCCTCCGGTGTCGTCACCTCCTTCGCCGTCAAGCAGGAGGCCCCCGCGCTGCCCGCCGGCGCGAAGGGCGAGCCGACGCTCCGCCCGCACCGCATCGCGATCGGCCTCTACGAGCTGTCCTCCGAGGGCAGGCTGGAGCGGACCGACCGGATCGAGCTGGACGTCGACGGCGACCTCACCCCCGTCGAGGCGCTCGTCGGGCGGCAGCGGCCCGCCGTGATCCTGCTGAACGACGACGACCTGTCGTACGCGAAGGTCCGGCTCGACGAGGACTCGCTGCGGGTCGTCACCGAGCACCTCGGCGACTTCACCGAGTCCCTTCCGCGCGCGCTGAGCTGGGCCTCCGCGTGGGACATGACGCGGGACGGGGAGCTCGCCACGCGCGACTACCTGGAGCTGGTGCTCTCCGGGATCGGCAAGGAGACCGACATCGGCGTCGTGCAGTCCCTGCACCGCCAGGTGAAGCTCGCCATCGACCTCTACGCGGCGCCGTCGTGGCGCGAGGCGGGGCTGACCCGGTGGACCGACGCCACCCTCGCCCACCTGCGGTCCGCCGAGCCCGGCAGCGACCACCAGCTCGCCTGGGCGCGCGCGTTCGCGGCGACGGCGCGGACGCCCGCGCAGCTCGACGTCCTCGTCGGTCTCCTGGAGGGGTCGTCGTCCGTCGACGGGCTCGCCGTCGACACCGAGCTGCGCTGGGCGTTCGTGCAGCGGCTCGCGGCGGTCGGGCGCTACGACGAGGAGGAGATCGCGGCCGAGCTGACCCGCGACCGGACGGCTGCGGGCGAGCGGCACGCCGCGACGGCGCGGGCCGCGCGGCCGACGCAGGCGGCGAAGGAGGAGGCGTGGGCCTCCGTCGTGGAGTCGACGGAGCTCACCAACGCGGTGCAGGAGGCCGTCATCGGCGGCTTCGTCCAGTCCGACCAGCGGGAGCTGCTCGCGCCGTACGCGGACCGGTACTTCGCCGCGATCGCCGACGTCGCGGCCTCCCGTAGCCACGAGATCGTCCAGCAGATCGTCCTCGGCCTGTACCCCGCGTACCAGGTCTCCGAGGACACCCTCGCCGCGACCGACGCGTGGCTGGCGTCCGCCGACCACCCGGCGGGCCTGCGCCGCATGGTCACCGAGTCCCGCGCCGGCATCGAGCGCGCCCTCCGCGCCCGCGCGGCCGATTCGGCCGCGGCCGAGTAGTCCGCCCACCCCCCGCCCGCCCCCGGTTCCGCAGGCTGGTGCGGGCTTCGGGGACTCGCTCGTCCGGGGTCCGGTCATGGGGCCGGCCCGGGCCGGGAGCGCGGGGCTCTCGGGCCGGGCCGGGGCTCGGGGGCGGGTTACCTGAGGCGGGCGGATCCTTCCAGGCTGGAGCGGGCGGCGGGGGCACCGGAGGGGGTGCCGGAGATGGTGAACTGGGAGCCGGGTTCGATGAGGACGGAGCCCTCGGCGGAGTTGGTGACGGTGACGTCGGTGAGGGTCGCGTTGCCCCTCGCCCCGCCCATCGCGAGGATGCCGGACCCGTTGTTGGACTTGTCGATGCGGACGTTCTGGATCTTGACGTCGGCCATGAGACCGCCGCCGGTCTTGAACTGGATCCCGTCGTAGGTGGAGTCGATGATGTCGGTGTCGCGGATGGTGACGCCGGGGATCGGCAGGTTCTGCGGGAACAGGGTGATCGCGCCGAACTCCTGGTCCTCGTTCCAGAACGCCCCGCCGGTGCGGTAGAGCCCGTTGTTGGCGATGAGCGTCTGCCCGGAGAAGGGCAGCGGGTCGTGGTCGGTCGCCAGCATGATGCCGGGGTAGTTCATGGTGTCGGCGATGATGTTGTTCTCGATCTTGTTGCCGTAACCGCCGTAGATCGCGATGCCGTTGGCGCGCCAGGGCAGCTGGATGGTGTTGTTGCGGAAGCTGTTGCTGTGGCCGATGTCGACGGACGGGTCCTTGACGTACTTGCTGGCCCAGACGGCGAGCGCGTCGTCGCCGTTGTTGCGGAAGGACGAGTTGAAGACGGTGGAGTTGCGGGTGCCGTTGGCGAAGTTGATGCCGTCGGCGTAGGTGTTGCGGATGCGCATGCCGGAGAACTCGAGGCCGTCACCGGGGCCCCACAGCTCCTGGATGTTGTCGTAGTCGCGGCCGACCCACGCGCCGACGTTCGCGTGCTCGATCCAGACGTTCTCGATCTTCGTGTTCTTGCCGAAGCGTCCGGTGAGGCCGACGCCGCCCTCCTGGTTGCCGTCGCCGCCGCGGATCGTGCCGGAGCCGAAGATGGCGATGTCGGAGATCTTGGTGTTGTCGTCGATGTCGAAGCCGAAGTTGCCCTCGTGCGGGTGGTTGATGCCGCCGGCGGCGTGCGGCGGGGTGAGCGTGTAGAGCTGGGAGTGCCACATGCCGGCGCCGCGGATGGTGACGTTCTTGATGCCGACCTGGTTGTACTGCCCGCGGTTCAGCGGGTCGTCGGTGAGGATCTTCTGCTCCTGGCGCCACTGCCCGGCGGGGATCCAGACGCAGGGGATGTCGCCGTTCTGGTCGGCGGTCACCGCACGCTGGATCGCCGCGTAGTCGTCGAGGCCGTCGTTGGGGACGGCGCCGTAGGTGGTGATGGAGACGCAGCCGGCCGGCTGGGCGGCGGGCGCGGCGACCTGCTCCAGGTTGATCAGGTCGATGACGTAGAACGCGGCGCTGTCGCCGGCGTCCCGCTGGAGCTTGAACTTCGTGCCCTGCGGATACGTCTGGGTGAGCAGCGCGTTGGACTCGTCGAACAGGCGGCGGGCGTCGCCGCCGGGGGTGTTGGTCAGGCCCTCGGGCTGGTCGGTGTTGCCGTACAGCCAGCTGTGCTTGGAGCTGAGGGTGATCTTGCGGACGAAGGTGTCGTTCGCGTAGAGGCTGATGGTCGCCTCGCGTCCGCCGCCGCCGGGGGCGTCGGGGATGGAGTTGCGGACCACGATGGAGTTGGCCGGGCTGGTCGAGGTGAACTCGACGAACTGGCCGGTGGAGTCGAGCCGCACGGACTCGCGGCCGGAGGACTCCGTGCCGTAGTTGGTGTGCCCGAAGGTGCGCTTGGCGTCGGTCTTCAGCAGCGTGCCGTTGTACCGGCCGCTCTCCGCCTCGTACTCGACGTAGGGCACCGCGGCGCCCCGGCCGACCACGATGGACCGGGCGAAGGTGTTGTTGTTCTCGTTGGTCTCGGTGACGGTGCCGGTCGCGTCGGCCGTCGCGGTCAGGGTGGCCCCGCCGCTGGTGGCCGTCCAGGTGCCGGAGACGGCCACGTTGACCGTGCCGCCGGCCGGGACCGTGGGGGTGGTGCCGTTGAGCGTGGTGGTGCCCGCGACGAGGCGGGTGGTGCTGCCGGCGGCGACCGCGCTGGTGCCGCGGTTGTTGACGGCGACGGTGAAGCTGACGGGCGAGCCGACGGCGGGGTTCGCCGGGCTGCTGGTGATCCCGGTGACCTGGAGGTCGGGGCCGGGGCTCTGGGAGACGGCCAGCTTGGCCGTGGCGGTGCGGCTGTTGTTGGTGTCGTCCTGCTCGACGACCGTGTTGGTCGGGTCGACGACGGCGGAGACGGTGTAGCTGCCCTGCGGCCGCTTGCCGATGCTGACCGGGACGGTCGCCGAGGCGCCGGCGGCGAGCGCGCCGACGGACGCGCTGCCCGCGACGGTGCCCTCGACGCTGACGTTCACGGTGGTCGCGGGCGAGGCCGCGTTCCCGGCGTTGCGGACGGTCGCGTTGACGGTGACGGTGTCGCTCTCGGAGGGGGCCGACGGCGTCCAGTCGAGGCCGGTGACGGTCAGGTCCGGGTTCGGGGCCGCGGTGCCGACGACCTGGAACTCGGCGACCTGCCCGGCGGGCGCCCCGGTGTTGCTGAAGATCTTCACCTGGACGTCCGCGTACCGGCCGGAGACCGCGATGTTGACCGTGTTCTGGTTCGAGCCAGGGTTGAAGGTGTAGTCCGCGCGGGCCTTCAGCGAGGTGAAGGAGGTGCCCGTCTGGGTGCGGCCCAGGACCTCGATCGACTGGGTGCGGGTGCCCCAGACCGGGTCGGGGTTGAGCTTGAGGACCACGCCGGAGAGGTCGGCGGCGGCGCCCAGCTTCACCGTCAGCGTGGACGGGTTGCTGCCGCCCTCCCAGTAGGTGGAGGTGCTGTCGTCGTTGGCGTTGGTCGCGACGTAGTTCTGCGCGGTCGACGACGCCTCGATCGCCTTGCCGCGGGCGAGGTTGGTGCCGGCCGGCGGGGGATCGACGGGGCCGCCCGGGTCGGTGCCCGCCGTGCCGAAGACCGACAGCTCGGAGAGCTGCGCGGCCGGCCAGCCGGTGTTCGCGGTCACGTTCACGCGGACGTACCGGACGGTGGCGGAGGTGAAGTCCAGGGTGACGGTGTTGGCCTGCGCGGGGTTGAACGCGCGGGCCCCGGAGGCGACCAGCGGCGTGAAGGAGGTGCCGTTGGTGCTGCCCTGCACGCTGAGCGTCTGGGTGCGCGCCTCCCAACCGGTGGGCAGCTTCAGCGCCACCTGGTCGATCGCCACGCTGCTCCCGAGGTCCACCTGGACCCACTGCGGGAAGCTGTTGTTGGGGCTCTCCCAGTACGACGCCTGGCTGCCGTCGGTGATGTTCCCGGCGCCGTAGGGGCCGTTGGAGCCGCTGGCCGTGGCGGGTCTGCCGAGGGCCAGGTTGGGCCCGCCGGCCGCCGCGGCGGTGACGGGCAGCAGCCCGACGGTGACCAGGCCGGCGATGATCAGGCCGGTGATCATCCGCCAGCCGAGGTGCTTCCATCTCATGAGGGGGTCCTCTGTTCCATGGGGGGCTGAGCAACAGACGGAGCGGGGAGGGCAAACCAGAACTTGCACGCGTTGATTGCAGTTTTTGAGTTGCCTTGTTGATTTTTTGCGGACACTGCGGTGACAGAGTCATGGGGGGTCCGTGGTTTGTCAACGGTTCGCGCACGGGCACGGCAAAACGCCGGCCGGACCGTGATGCGGTCCGACCGGCGTGTGGAGGCGTCGAGTTGGGGGGCGTCAGGGGCGGGCGGCCTCGTACCGGGCGCGGAGGTCCGCGTCGCCGGCCGCCGTCAGCGAGCCGTGCAGGCGCATGCGCGCGACGCCGCCGTCGGGGAAGGTGTCGAGCCGCACCTCGGTGGCGACGGCCCGGCCGGCGAGCGGGAAGCGGTGCAGGGTGTCGGGCTCCAGACGGGTGCGCGGGATGATCTCGAACCACTCGCCGCTCTCACCGTCGCGCCCGCTGAGCGCGATCCAGCCGGCCGCGTTGCCCTTGAGGTAGGCGGTGTCGATCTCCACCGCGCGGATCTCGCCCTGCGCGGCCAGCCTGAACCGCACCCAGTCGTTCGTGCCGCGGACCCGGCGGCGGCGGTTCTCCCAGCCGTCGTCCATCTTCCGGGAGGTGCCGGGCAGGATGACCTGCGTCGGCGAGGAGTAGAAGCGGTCCGAGGCGTCCTCGCAGCTGCCGCCGTTCACGGCCGCGACCAGGTCGACGACGCCGAGCAGCGCGAACCAGTCGGGGTCGGGCAGCACCTCGCCGTGCACCCGCAGCCGCGCCACACCGCCGTCGGGGTGCTGGCAGAGGCGGACGTGCGTCCAGCGGCGGTCGTCGTCGACGGCGATGCCGTTCGCGGCGTGCCCGCGCATCTGGGTGGGGGCGACCAGCTCCACCCACTTCGTGTCGCCGTCCGGCGCGAAGCCGTCGACGGAGGCGGCCTGGAGGGACACCTGCTGCGGGTAGTTCCCGCGGAAGTGGGCGGTGTCGACGACGATCCCGCGGATCACGCCGGGCGCGCCGAGCCGGACGACGGCCCAGTCGTGGTCCTCGGGGGTGGGGAACGGCTCGTCGCCGGACGCGCCGCGGCGGCGGCGGGTCTCCCAGCCGTCCATGATCTTGCCCTTGTGACCGAAGTGCTCGGGGTCGAACACGGCGCGCTCGCGGACGAGGAGGTTCTCGCGCTCGGCGAAGAACTCGTCGTTCGCGGCGATCACGCCGCCGCCGAGCCGGCGGTCGGCGAGGTCGACCAGCTCGGTGAAGCCGAACGCGCCGAAGCGGCGGTAGTCGGCGTACGGGTCGCCGCCGCCGTAGGGTGCGGCGTCGTGGGCGTGCGGGTCGGGGGCGTCGGTGGGCTGCGGGGGCGTGGTCTCGGAGGTCATGTCCCGACCTTGGCAGCCGCGGACGGGCCGCGTCCATCGAAACTTTGCGCACGTGTCGTTCAGTTCAGCTGAACATTTGCTCGGCCGCGTGCCACGTCCCGCAGCGCCTCCAGGACGCGCGCCACCGCGCCGCGGTCCTCCGCGCCCCGGCGCACGGCGGCGATCACGTGCCGCCGGGGCTGGTCCGCGCTGAGCACCCGCATCACGACCCCGGCCCGGCGCTCGGCGGCGGCCATCCGGGGGACGAGGGCGACGCCCATCCCCGCCTCGACCATGGCCATGATCGCCGACCAGCCGGCGGCGCTGTGCGCCTGCTCCGGCACGAAGCCGGCGGCCTCGCAGGCGGCCGCGGTGATCTCCGACCAGGGGCCGCTGTTGCCGTAGATCCAGCGTTCGCGCGCCAGGTCCGCGAGGCGCAGGCCGGGGGCGTCGGCGAGGGGGTGGGCGGTCGGGAGGGCGACGTCGAGCGGGTCGGCGAGCAGGGGGACGACGCCGAAGCGGGGGTCGCGGGCGGTCGGGGCGTGCGCGGCGAGGGACAGCGCGAGGTCGACGTCGCCCGCGGCGAGCAGGGCGTACGCCTCGCCCGCCTCCGCCTCGCGGATCCGCACCTCGACGCCCGGGTGCGGGCCCCGCAGCGCGCGGACCGCGGGGACGACCAGGGCGGGGACGGCGGTCGAGAACGCGCCGACCCGCACCTCGCCCGCCTCCCCGTGCGCGTACGCGTCCAGCTCCGCCTCCGCGCGCTCCAGCTGCGCGAAGACGGCGTCCGCGTGGCGCAGCACCAGGTGCGCGGCGTCGGTGAGCCGCACCCGGCGCCCGTGCGCCTCCAGGAGCGGCACGCCGAGCTGCTTGGCCAGGTTGCTGAGCTGCTGCGACACCGCCGACGGCGTCATCAGCAACGCCTCCGCCGTCGCCGTCACCGTCCCCCGCTCGCTGAGCGTCCGCAGGATGTGCAGCTTCTTGATGTCCCACTCGGTGCGTGCGCTCATGGCGGCACGGTATCGCTCCCGGCGTACGGACACGCCTGCACCGTTCAGCAATTGCGAACGGTGGGTACCGACGATCGGCGGTGTTCTCCCCTTACCCGCCCCTTCCCCGAACCGGGGCTGCGCCCCGGACCCCCGGGCGGCCTCCGGCCGCGGGAACGGGCCGCGGGCGAAGGGGCAGAGCCCCGGTTTCGGGAAGGGGCGGGTCGGGAGAGAAGGTGTGCCGCGGTCGATACTGGGGGTATGTCACTCACGTCGTCGTCACCCTCGCCCGTCGTGCTCGTGCTCAACGGGCCCAATCTCAACCTGCTCGGGACGCGGGAGCCTGAGGTCTATGGGGCGCACACGCTCGCAGACGTAGAGAACATGTGCCGGGAGACCGCCGCGGAGCTGGGGCTGAGCGCGGACTGCCGGCAGTCGAACCACGAGGGGGAGCTGGTCGACTGGGTGCAGTGGGCGGGGCGGGAGCAGGCGGCGGGGCGGCTGATCGGGGCCGTGCTGAACGCGGGGGCGTACACGCACACGTCGGTCGCGTTGCACGACGCCGTGAAGGGGGCGGGGCTGCGGATGATCGAGCTGCACATCTCGAACGTGCACGCGCGGGAGGCGTTCCGGCACCACTCGTACCTGTCGCCCGCCGCCGCGGGGATCGTCGTCGGGTTCGGCGTCGAGGGCTACCCGCTGGCGATCCAGGGGCTGCACCGGCTGGCGACCGCGGCCGCGCACGGGGCCTGACGCGAACGAGGGCGGCCGCCGTACGGGATCCCGTACGG
>NZ_JBHWZH010000032.1:0-28230 GCF_042728285.1 Streptomyces sp. NPDC060194
GGGCGGTGATCCGGCTCGGCACCATGGCGCTGTACGCGGTCCTCGGCGGGCTCGGCGGCGCGGTGATCGTCGAGGCCACGGCCGACGGCGCCCTGGAGCAGGGCCTTGGTCTCGACGAGGGCGTCGCGGGGGGCGGCGAGCAGCGCGCTCGCCAGGTCGCGGACGGCGTCGTCGAGCTGGTCGGCGGGGACCTTGAGGTTGGCCAGGCCGATGCGCTCGGCCTCGTCGGCGTGGACGAAGCGGCCGGTGGCGCAGATCTCGAGCGCGCGGCCGTACCCGACGAGGCCCACCAGGGGGTGGGTGCCGGTCAGGTCGGGGACGAGGCCGAGGGAGGTCTCGCGCATGGCGAACTGGGCGTCGTCGGCGACGACCCGCAGGTCGCAGGCGAGCGCGAGCTGGAAGCCCGCGCCGATGGCGTGTCCCTGGACGGCGGCGATCGAGACGATGTCGTTGCGGCGCCACCAGGTGAACGCGTCCTGGTAGGCGGCGATGGTCGCGTCGAGGTCGGCGTCCGAGCCGCGGGCGAGGTCCAGGAAGGAGGGCTCGCCGTCGAATCCCTCGGGGGTGAAGGCCTGGCGGTCGAGGCCCGCGGAGAAGGACCTGCCCTCCCCGCGCAGCACCACGACGCGTACGCGGCCCTCGATCAGCCGTCCGGCCTCGGTCAACGCCCTCCACAGCGCAGGAGACTGGGCGTTTCGCTTGGCCGGATCGGCCAGGGTCACTGTGGCGATCGTGTCATCGACGGTGAGTCGTACGCCGTCCTTGTCGAGCAGCACGGGGCGCCTCCGGTTCGTGCGGTCGTGTTCCGGGACCCCGGAACGTAAGTGACCGCACAGTAACCACCCGGCCCGTCGGGTCGACCGGCCGGGTGGCCACCGGCGTGGCCCGCTCGTCGTGGCGTACCCGTCCGAGAGGTGCTGCTGGTGGTGCCTGCTGCGCGCGGTGCTGGTCGGTGTCCGGCCGGAGTCAGGACGAGGCGGCCTTCTTGCCCCGCGTCGCACCGCCGCGTCCGCGCAGCGTGACTCCGGACTCGCTCAGCATCCGGTGCACGAATCCGTAGGAGCGGCCGGTTTCCTCGGCCAGCGCCCGGATGCTCGCACCGGAGTCGTACTTTTTCTTCAGGTCTGCCGCGAGCTTGTCGCGCGCGGTACCGGTTACCCGGCTGCCCTTCTTCAGAGTCTCGGCCACCCGTGCCTCCTCAGCGGAAGTGCGCTCTGGACTTTCATGATCGCCCCTCCCGCCCGTCCTGGCCACCCATTCGGCAAGGTCGGTGAACGCGGAGTGCGGTGCGCACAACCGGCCACCACGAGCGGAACCCTCGATTCCGACCTGGTGCGGCGCCCCGCGCGAGCGGCTGTCCGCACGAAGCGCCAGGTCAGCGGGGCGACGCCGGATCCGGGGTGCCGCAGGCAGCGAAGGGCGGTCCGCGGGAGACGCCACGCCGCGGTACGAGGCGGTATCACCCAGATGCAGCATCTCGCGTAGGCCGAATGATCCAGACGAAGTGGATCAGTACCCTCCGCCGGGAGCGGAGGGGTCCGCTCCGGGGCTCTGAACAGGACCGGGACGGGGCCCTGCGGTCAGGCGAGCGCCACCAGGTCCGCGTAGTCCGCGCCCCACAGGTCCTCGACGCCGTCGGGCAGCAGGATGATCCGCTCGGGCTGGAGCGCCTCGACCGCGCCCTCGTCGTGCGTCACGAGGACGACGGCGCCCTTGTAGGTGCGCAGCGCGCCGAGGATCTCCTCGCGGCTGGCCGGGTCGAGGTTGTTGGTGGGCTCGTCGAGCAGCAGCACGTTCGCCGAGGAGACGACCAGGGTGGCGAGCGCGAGCCGGGTCTTCTCCCCGCCGGAGAGCACCCCGGCCGGCTTGTCGACGTCGTCGCCGGAGAAGAGGAACGAGCCGAGGGTCTTGCGGACCTCGACCAGGTCGAGGTCGGGGGCGGCCGAGCGCATGTTCTCCAGGACCGTGCGGTCCGGGTCGAGCGTCTCGTGCTCCTGCGCGTAGTAGCCGAGCTTGAGGCCGTGCCCGGGGCGGACCTCGCCGGTGTCGGGATCCTCCGCGCCGCCGAGGAGGCGCAGCAGGGTGGTCTTGCCGGCGCCGTTGAGGCCGAGGATGACGACCCGGGAGCCCTTGTCGATCGCGAGGTCGACGTCGGTGAAGATCTCCAGGGAGCCGTAGGACTTCGACAGGCCCTCCGCCATCAGCGGGGTCCTCCCGCAGGGTGCGGGGTCGGGGAAGCGCAGCTTGGCGACCTTGTCGGACGCCCGCACCGACTCCAGGCCGGCCAGCAGGCGGTCGGCGCGCTTGGCCATGTTCTGCGCGGCGACGGTCTTGGTGGCCTTCGCGCGCATCTTGTCGGCCTGCGAGGTGAGGGCGGCGGCCTTCTTCTCGGCGTTCTGCCGCTCGCGCTTGCGGCGCTTCTCGTCGGCCTCGCGCTGCTGCTGGTAGAGCTTCCAGCCCATGTTGTAGACGTCGATCTGCGACCGGTTGGCGTCCAGGTAGAAGACCTTGTTGACGACCGTCTCGACCAGGTCGACGTCGTGGGAGATCACGATGAAGCCGCCGCGGTAGGACTTGAGGTAGTCGCGCAGCCAGACGATCGAGTCGGCGTCGAGGTGGTTGGTGGGCTCGTCGAGGAGCAGGGTGTCGGCGTCCGAGAACAGGATGCGGGCGAGCTCGACGCGGCGGCGCTGACCGCCGGAGAGGGTGTGCAGGGGCTGGCCGAGGACCCGGTCGGGCAGGCCGAGCGCGGCGGCGATGGTGGCCGCCTCGGACTCCGCGGCCCAGCCGCCCTTGGTGAGGAACTCGGTCTCCTGGCGCTCGTACTGCCGCATCGCCTTGTCGCGGGTGGCGCCCTGGCCGTTCGCGATCCGCTCCTCGTTGGCGCGCATCTTGCGCAGCAGCTCGTCGAGGCCGCGGGCGGAGAGGATCCGGTCGCGGGCGAGGACGTCGAGGTCGCCGGTGCGGGGGTCCTGCGGCAGGTAGCCGACCTCGCCGGAGCGGGTGATGGTGCCGCCGGCGGGGGTGCCCTCGCCGGCCAGGCACTTGGTGAGAGTGGTCTTGCCGGCGCCGTTGCGGCCGACGAGGCCGATGCGGTCGCCCTTGGCGATCCGGAAGGACGCGTTCTCGATGAGGATGCGGGCGCCGGCGCGCAGCTCGATGCCGGTTGCGGTGATCACGGGACAGACTCCTGGGCGGGAAAAGCGGACGGACGTACGGACGGGTGCGGGCGCGTCGGACGCCGTCTAATGCGCGAGGAGAATGGCCATGGGGGCAATTCTACCGGGGCGGCGCAAGCGCTTTTGCGGGTCGGACGGCCGGGGGGCCCGGTTCGTTCGCCAGCGGCCTGCGGTCCGGTGCGATCCGGCCGAGGCCGTCGACGGCGACGAGGCCGCTCTGCCAGGCGCGCCGCGGGCAGGGCTGGGCGACGATCAGCCGGCCGGCCCGGCCGAGGGTCCGGGCGGGGTCGAACGCGCAGCCCGTGCGGGCGGGCAGGGTCCAGCGGAGGTCGCCGTCCCGGGTGCGGAAGGCGACGATCCGGTCGGGGGTGACGACGGCGAGCACGGCGGCGGAGTCGACGGGGCGGAGTGCGCCGCGGGCGCTGCCGGGGACGACGCGGTGCCAGCGGACGCGGGTGCCGACGGTGTCGGTGACCATGCCGTCGCTCCAGAGCGCGAAGGCGTGGTGGGCGGCGGGGGCGACGGCGAGGGGGCGGTGGCCGGGGCGGGCGTAGGTCCAGCGGGGCCTGCCGCCCGCGTACGCCCGGACGTGCCGGCCCTCGATCCGCAGCCCGCCCGCGGGCTCGGCGGCCGCGGCCGGGTGGACGGTGAGCCGGTCGCCGTAGGGGGCCGCGCGGACGGCGTGCGCGGCGGTCAGGAGGGGGAGCAGGAGGACGGCGGCGGCCAGCGGGAGCAGGAGCCGTCGTACGGGGCCGGCGGGGGACGCGTCGTCGGACATGCGGCGCGAGCGTAGTGGGCGGGAGGGGACGGCGGGGCGCGGCACGCGTGCGGTCCCCCGAACGGGGGGTCGCGCCTCGCCGCGGGTGCCGGGACGGATTCCTGGGCGTCCGCTCTCAGCTGCCGCCGGTGTGGACCTGGAACGCCGCTCTGCGGACCGCCTTCGCGAGGGCCGGGTCGGGGTGGGCCGCGGCGATGGCGACGAGGACCTGGACGGTGCGGGGGTGGCCGACGGAGCGGACCTCGTCGAGGAGGGCGGGGACGGTGCCCTGGACCGCGGACTCGAGGTGGCGGACGAGGAGTTCGGTCTCGCCGTGGTCGGCGACGGCCGCCGCGGTGTCGACCCAGAGCCAGGTGGACTCCTCGCGGGTGAGGACCGAGGGAACGTCGTCGGGGTCGGCGCCCTCGTGCTCGGCGAGCCACATGAGGGCGTAGGGCCGCAGGCCGGGTTCGTCGACGGCGGCGCGGACCGCGGTCTCGGCGGGGGCGCCGACGACGCGCAGGGCCTCGAAGGCGAGGGCGCGCAGGAGGGCGTCCTCGCCGCGGGCGGCGCCGAGGAGGTCGGTGACGGCGCTGCCGACGGGGCGCGCGGCGAGCCAGGCGCGGTACTCGGCGCGGGCCTGGCCGGGGGTGAGCCGGGCGCAACCGAGGAGCATCGCCCCGGCGGCCTGCTCGATGTTCCCGGCGGGGCTCTGCGCGGCGACGCAGATCTGCTCCAGCTTGACCCAGACCGCCCAGCTGCCGAGCGGGGTGAGCGCGGCGCCGTCCGCGGAGAGCCGCAGCGCGCCGACGGCGGCGAGGCCGCGCAGGGCCCAGCTGAGCAGTTCGGGGAGCGCGTCGGGGTCCGTGGCGGGCACCGGGGCGGCGGGCTCCGCGGCGGCGGGTTCCGGGGCGAGCGGGCCGGGTCCGTAGGGGACCTCGCAGCGCTCGGTGCGGAGCTCGGTGACCCGCTGGTCGAGGAGGTCGAGCAGGAGCGGCAGCGGCATGGTGCCGGAGAGCTGGAGCACGGAGAGCAGCTGCGGGACGGCCTCGACGATCTCGCCGGAGACGGCGGGCGCGGTCCCGGCGGGCGCGGGGTGCACGAGCGGCCAGGCGTCGAAGAGGGCGACCCAGCCGCGCAGGACGGCGGAGTCGTCGCGGTCCCAGGCGCGCAGCCGCCAGCCGGGGCGGACGGTGCCGGCATGCAGCTCGACGAGGCCGGCGAGGCGTGCGGCGTCCCAGGCGGCGCGGACCTGCCGGGGGGTGAGGTCCAGCGCGGTGGCGGCCCGCCCGGCGTCGTCGGCGTCCAGGACGGCGTGCCCGTCGGGGGTGTCGGACCAGCGGGCGAGGCGGACCGCGTCGGCGAGGAAGAACCGTGCGAGCCGGGCCAGTTCGGCGGGGGCCGGGGTGCCCTCCGGCGGGCGGGACGCGCGCCGGGTGGTCCGGCTGGCGACCGCCTTGCGGGCGGCGGCCAGGTGCCGGGGGCGGACGATGCGGAGTCTGGAGTCGCGCGGGGTACGGGACGTCACGGGAACAGTCTTTCCCGTGACGGGCCGAAAACCCAAACGGGGTCGGGCGCCCGGTTACATCAGCGGGGTCAGGAACCGGCGCAGGGCCTCCTCGTAGGCCTGCGGGTCGGCGTTCCACATGGCGCCGTGCGGGGCGTCGGGGACGCTGTGCAGGGTGACCAGCTCGCTGCGGAGGTCGGCAAGGCGCAGCGAGCGGTCCCAGGGGGCGATGCGGTCGTCGGGGCCGTGCAGGATCAGGGTCGGGACGCGCAGGGTCGCGGGGTCGGAGACGGCCCGCAGCCGGGCGCCGTGCAGGCCGGTGCGGCCCTGGGCGGCCCGGACCGCGAGCGGCAGCAGCGGGCCCGGGGTGCGGCGGGCGGCGGCGAGCGCGCGCAGCGTGGTCTCCCAGTCCAGGACGGGCGAGTCGAGGACGAGGCCGCTGACCCGGTTGCGGAGCGCGGATCCGGCGGCGACGTGCAGGGCCATCGCGGCGCCGACGGACCAGCCGTAGAGGATGACGTCGCGGGCGCCGTTGCCGACGGCGTGGCGGACGGCGGCGTCCAGGTCGCGCCACTCGGTGTCGCCGAGGTGGGCGAGGCCGTCGGGGGACGGCGGGGCGCCGGCGTCGCCGCGGTAGGTGATGTCGAGGACCGGGAAGCGGTGGTGGTGCAGGAGGTCCATGACGACCATCGGGTGCTCCCGGGTGGTGCCGAGGCCGTGCGCGGTGATCACCCAGGTGTCGCGGTCGCCGGGCAGGTACCAGGCGGGCAGCGGGCCGAGCTCGCCGGGGACCGTGACGTTCTCGAAGTCGAGGCCGAGCGCGGTGAGCGGGTCGCCGACGTAGACCTGCGGGGTGAGGCGGACGCGGTCGCCGGGGCGCAGCGTGCCGGAGGGGACGTCCGCGAGGCGGCGCACGACGGTGTCCGCGGAGTGCGGGGCGTGCTCCATGACGGGGCCGACGACCGCGTGCACGCCGGGGCCGGTGAGGCCGTAGGTGCCGGGGCGGCGGGAGGCGAGCGAGCGGGTCAGGGCGACCTGGCCGGCGGCGGTGGCGTGGACGGTGAGCGGCGGGTCGCCCGGCAGTGCCCGTCCCGGTGGCGCCTTGAGGGCGGCGTCGCTGGCGAAGCGTCCGGCGGCGACCAGTGCGGTCGCGCCGGCGCCGATGACCGCGGTGACGGCCGCTGCCGTCGCAGTAGCTGTGCGCACCCGTCCAGTGTCGGCCCCGGGGCGGCCGACGGCCAGTGGGCCTACGCCCCGCGTGTCCCGTCGGCCGGGGGCCGCTGTCCGTAGCCGGCGAGCTTCGCGGCGGTCTCGTGGAGCTGGGCCGGGGTGAGGAGGGCGGGGGTGCGGCCGGGGACGGAGGCGGCGGTGAGCCAGAGGCGGCACATCCACTCGAGCTGGGCGGTGCGGTCGTACGCCTGGTCGAGGGTGCGGCCGACGGCGACGGTGCCGTGGTTGCCGAGCAGGCAGGCGGTGCGGTCGCGCAGCGCGTCCAGCATGTGCGCGGCGAGCTCGTCGCTGCCGTAGAGGGCGTACGGGGCGACCCGGACGGGTCCGCCGAGCGCGGCCGTCATGTAGTGCACGGGCGGGAGTTCGGGGACCAGGGTTGAGACGGCGGTGGCGTGCACGGCGTGGGTGTGGACGACCGCGCGGGCGTCGGTGTGCCGGTACACGGCGAGGTGCAGGGGCAGCTCGCTGGTCGGGGCGAGCGTGCCGTGGACGGTGCGGCCGTCGAGGTCGACGGCGAGCAGGTCGCCGGGGCCGAGCCGGTCGTAGGGGACGCCGCTGGGGGTGACGAGGACCAGGTCGCCGACCCGCGCCGAGACGTTCCCGGAGGTGCCCACGACCAGGCCGTCGGCGGCGGTCCGCCGGGCGGTGGAGACGACCTCGCCCCAGACCCGGGCGAGCGCGGCGGGCTCCGGGCCGGCGGCCGCACCGCCCGCGCGTGGTCCGGGCTCTCCGGCGCGCCCGGGGGCGTCGCCGCCCCGTCGCGCGTCCGGGGCCCTGTCCTCGGCGCGGACGGCGTCGGATCGCCCGCCGTGGGGCCGGTCGCCGCCGGTGCAGTGATCCATGTGATCGCCTCCGCGGCGATCATCCCAGCCGCGCGCCGCGGCCGTGGGGTGACGGATGTCTCGTCGGGACCTCCGACCGGTCGGAGAGGTGCGCGCCCACCCCTCCGGGAGCCCCGTGGAAGGCCCGGAACCGGCGGGTCGGGCCGATTCCGGCGGTGTTACGGTTTCACCCGGAATGTTCCGCTCCGGAGCGGAGTCACCACAACGCCCGGTCCAGTTCACCTTCCGTTCACCCAGGCTCCCTACCTTCCAGATGTCAATGACGTCGAACGATTGCCTGGGTACGAGGTAAATGGAACACATAACGCTGCTGCTCGCGATCGTGGTCGTGACAGCTCTCGTGTTCGATTTCACGAACGGTTTCCACGACACCGCCAACGCGATGGCCACCACCATCTCGACCGGCGCGATGAAGCCCAAGGCCGCGGTGGCCATGTCCGCCGTGCTGAACCTGGTCGGCGCGTTCCTCTCCGTGGAGGTCGCCAAGACGATCTCCGGCGGCCTCGTGAACGAGGACGGACTGCGGACCGAGGTCATCTTCGCCGCACTCGTCGGCGCCATTCTCTGGAACCTGCTGACCTGGCTGCTCGGCCTGCCGTCCAGCTCGTCGCACGCCCTCTACGGCGGCCTCATCGGCGCCACCATCGCCTCCGTCGGCTTCTCCGGGGTCAACGGCGACGTCGTCGTCACCAAGATCCTCCTCCCCGCGATCGCCGCGCCGATCGTCGCCGGTCTGGCCGCCACGGCCGCGACCCGGCTGACGTACAAGCTCGGCACGAACGTCGACGGGAAGACCAGCGCCAAGGGCTACAAGGCCGGCCAGATCGCGTCCGCCGGTCTCGTCTCGCTCGCCCACGGCACGAACGACGCGCAGAAGACGATGGGCGTCATCACCCTGGCCCTGGTCACCGGCGGCGTCCTCGGCGCCGACGCCGACCCGCCGCTGTGGGTCATCGTCTCCGCCGGCCTCGCCATCGCGCTCGGCACCTACCTCGGCGGCTGGCGCATCATCCGCACCATGGGCAAGGGCCTGACCGACCTCCAGCCGCAGCAGGGCTTCGCCGCCCAGACCTCCGCGGCGACCGTCATCCTCGCCTCCTCGCACCTCGGCTTCGGCCTCTCCACCACCCAGGTCTGCTCCGGCGGCGTCATGGGCGCGGGCCTCGGCCGCAAGGGCGGCGTGGTCCGCTGGTCGACCGCGACCCGGATGTTCGTCGCCTGGGGCGTCACGCTCCCGGCGGCCGGCCTGGTCGCCGCGCTCGCCGAGTCCATCGCGAAGCAGGGCTCCTGGGGCGTCGCCGTCACCGGCGCGATCCTGGTCACCGGCTGCGCCGTGATCTGGAAGCTGTCCCGCAAGGACGTCGTCGACCACAACAACGTCAACGACGTGGACGTGGAGACCGCGGAGTCCCCCGGCGTCGTCACCACGGCGATCGCCGCGGTCACGCCCCCGCCCGCCGCCCCGGTGGCCGACGCGGAGCTCTCCTCCGTCATCCCGGCCCCGTCCGACACCGCCACCGAGCCGGCCCGCCCCGGCGCCTCGGTCTGACCGGCCCGATCAGGCCAAAGGAATCAGCATGAACATCGACTGGGCAGCACTCGGCTCCGTCTTCGGGGTCAGCCTCGTGGCCACCGTCGCCCTGGTGGGCCTGTTCACCCTCGGCATCGTCGGCCTCTCCAAGAAGGAGGCGGCGAGCGAGCAGGGCGGTTCGGCCGCGCTCGCCACCACCGGCGCGTACGCGTGCTTCGCGCTCTGCGTGGCCGCCGTGTCCTACGGCATCTACCTGATCGTCGCCTGACGATCCCTCCGGCCGCCGGAGATCGGCGGCCGCGCGTGACCCCGGCCCCGCCGGGACCGCCCTCACCGGCGGTCCCCGCGGGGCCTTCGCGTGTGTCGCGGACGTCACCGCCGGTGGACGCGGTGCAGGTCAACGCGGAGTTGACGGGTGTTCGAGCAGCGTGGTGGACTGCCGGAGCCATTCACGGCGACAGCAGAGGAAGTCCGGTGCGAATCCGGCGCGGTCCCGCCACTGTCACCGGGGAGCACCCCTCCACATGAGTACGTCACGGCCCGCGCGGCGGGCTGGAAGGCCGGGGGCGGTGCCGATCCGGGGAGCCAGGAGACTCTGGTCGCCGTGTGAGAGTCGAACCAGGGCGCGGACCCTGAGTGAGGACGTTCCACGATGCCGGGCTGCGCGCCGCCAGGAGATCCCGCCCCTCTTACCGTTCCGGACACCACGACCGGCTGACGGCCGTGCGCATCGAGCACGGACGCGGCGGGTCCGGGCGCGGCATCGGGCACGTCCTCGGCCGCGGGCCCGTTCCCGGCCCTACGGCCCTGGTCGGCCGCACGCCCGTCGCCGGGAGTGCGTCCTCGGCCCGGCGCGGACGGATCACCGGGCGCGGTTACGTCGTGGGCGCGGTCGTCGGGCTGGTCGTCGACGCGGTCCTCGGCGATCCGGGCCGCGGCCACCCCGTCGCCGCGTTCGGGCGGGCCGCGCAGGCCGTCGAGCGGGTGCTGTGGCGCGACCACCGCGGGTGGGGCGCGCTGCACACCGCGGTGTGCGCGGGCGGGGCGGTCGCGGTCGGCGCTCTGGCCCGGGCCGGGGCGCGGCGCTCCCCGGTGGCCTCCGCCGCGCTGACCGGCGCGGCCGTGTGGGCGGTCGTCGGCGGCACGACGCTCGGGCGGGAGGCCCGGCAGATCGGGGCCGCGCTCGAACGCGGCGACGTCGAGGCGGCGCGGGCGCGGCTGCCGCACCTGTGCGGGCGCGACCCGCAGGCGCTGGACGCGGACGGGATCGCCCGGGCCGTCGTGGAGTCGGTCGCGGAGAACACCTCGGACGCTGTCGTCGGCGCACTGGTGTGGGGCGCGGTCGCCGGGGTGCCGGGGCTGCTGGGATTCCGCGCCGTGAACACGCTGGACGCGATGGTCGGCCACCGCTCGCCCCGGTACGCCCGCTTCGGCTGGGCCTCCGCCCGCCTCGACGACCTCGCCGGCTGGCCGGGCGCGCGCCTGACGGCCGCCCTCGCCGTCCTCGCGGGCGCCGATCCCGCCGGCGGCGTCCGCGCCTGGCGCGCCGACGCCGCCCGCCACCCCAGCCCCAACGCGGGCCCGGTCGAGGCCGCGTTCGCCGGAGCGCTCGGCGTCCGCCTCGGCGGCACGCTCGCCTACGGCGGCCGGGTGGAGCACAGGCCGGTGCTGAACGCCTCGGCACGCGCGGTCGGCGTCGCGGACGTCGAACACGCCGTACGGCTCTCCCGCCGGGTCGGCCTGCTGGCGTTCGCCGTGTCGGTGGGAGCACGAGCGGGCGTGCGCGACGTCCGGGCACGGATCAGGGAGGCACAGCGGTGAGCGGAGTCGACGGACAGGGACGCGCGCGTTCGGAGACGGGCGCGGGCCGGCAGCCCGGCGCCCGGCCGGACGGCGACGGGCCCGGCCGAGGAGTGGGTGAGGGGAGGCCGAGCAGGGGCCGCGTGCGCCGGCGCGGGGGCGGACTGCTCGTCGCCGGGACGACGTCCGACGCCGGGAAGAGCGTCGTGACCGCGGGGATCTGCCGGTGGCTGGTACGGCAGGGGGTGAAGGTCGCGCCGTTCAAGGGGCAGAACATGTCGCTGAACTCGTTCGTGACGCGCGAGGGCGCGGAGATCGGGCGGGCGCAGGCGATGCAGGCGCAGGCGGCGCGCGTGGAGCCGAGCGCGCTGATGAACCCGGTGCTGCTGAAGCCGGGGAGCGACCGCTCCAGCCAGGTTGTGCTGCTCGGGAAGCCGGTCGGCGAGCTGAGCGCGCGGGGGTTCTTCGGTGCCGGGGAGGCGGGCGCGGGGCTGCGCGGCGGGCGGCAGGAGTCGCTGCTCGGCACGGTCGTGGACTGCCTGCAGGAGCTGCGCCGCACCTACGACGCCGTGATCTGCGAGGGCGCGGGCTCGCCCGCCGAGATCAACCTGCGCCGCACCGACATCGTCAACATGGGCATCGCCCGCGCGGCGCACCTGCCCGTCGTCGTGGTCGGCGACATCGACCGCGGCGGCGTCTTCGCGTCCTTCTTCGGCACGACCGCACTGCTCGGCCCGGAGGACCAGTCGCTGCTCGCCGGCTACCTCGTCAACAAGTTCCGCGGCGACGTCTCGCTCCTGGAGCCGGGCCTGGAGATGCTGCGCGGGCTCACCGGCCGGCAGACCCTGGGTGTGCTGCCGTACGCGCACGGCCTCGGCATCGACGAGGAGGACGGCCTGCGCGTCTCGCTGCGCGGTGCGGTCCGCGAGTCGGTGGTGGCCCCGCCGGTCGGCGAGGACGTGCTGCGGGTCGCGGTCTGCGCGGTGCCGCTGATGTCGAACTTCACCGACGTGGACGCGCTCGCCGCCGAACCGGGCGTCGTGGTGCGGTTCGTGGACCGGCCCGAGGAGCTGGCCGACGCCGACCTGGTGATCGTCCCCGGCACCCGCGGGACCGTCCGCGCGCTCGCCTGGCTGCGCGAGCGCGGACTCGCGGACGCGCTGGTGAGGCGGGCCGCCGAGGGGCGGCCGGTGCTCGGCGTCTGCGGCGGGTTCCAGCTGCTCGGCGAGCGGATCGAGGACGACGTCGAGTCCCGCGCCGGCGTCGTCGAGGGGCTGGGACTGCTGCCCGTGCGGGTGCGGTTCGACCGGGAGAAGACCCTGGAGCGGCCGACCGGCGAGGCCCTCGGCGAGCGGGTCGAGGGCTACGAGATCCACCACGGCGTCGCGGAGGTGTCCGGCGGTGAGCCGTTCCTGGACGGCTGCCGGGTCGGCCCCGTGTGGGGCACCCACTGGCACGGCTCCCTGGAGAGCGACGGCTTCCGGCGCGCGTTCCTGCGCCGGGTCGCCGCCGACGCCGGCCGCCGCTTCGTCCCCGCCCCCGACACCAGCTTCGGCGCCCTGCGCGAGGAGCAGCTCGACCGGCTCGGCGACCTGATCGAGGAGCACGCCGACACGGACGCGCTGTGGCGCCTGATCGAGTCCGGCGCACCGGCCGGACTGCCGTTCGTCCCCCCGGGAGCGCCGTCGTGACCGGCCGGGCGGGAAGCCCGCCGCTCTCCGCGCCCCTGTCCCCCACTTCCGCACCGGAGGCCGCATGACCACCCCGTATCCGTTCACCGCCCTGGTCGGCCAGGACGACCTGCGGCTCGCGCTGCTGCTCAACGCGGTGTCCGCGCGCGTCGGCGGGGTGCTGGTGCGCGGCGAGAAGGGGACGGCGAAGTCGACGGCCGTCCGGGCGCTCGCCGCGCTCCTTCCCGACGTGGCCGTCGTCGTCGGCTGCCGGTTCTCCTGCGACCCCGGCGCGCCCGACCCGGCGTGCCCCGACGGCCCGCACGCCCCCGGGGCCTCCGCCGCGCGCCCGACCCGCATGGTCGAGCTGCCCGTCGGCACCTCCGAGGACCGGCTGGTCGGGTCGCTCGACATCGAACGGGCCCTGGCCGAGGGCGTGAAGGCGTACGAGCCGGGGCTGCTCGCGGCCGCGCACCGGGGGATCCTCTACGTCGACGAGGTCAACCTGCTCTCCGACCACCTCGTCGACGGGATGCTCGACGCGGCCGCGATGGGCGCGTCCTACGTCGAGCGCGAGGGCGTCTCCGTGCGGCACGCGGCGCGGTTCCTGCTCGTGGGGACGATGAACCCCGAAGAGGGCGAGCTGCGCCCGCAGTTGCTCGACCGGTTCGGGCTGACGGTCGAGGTCACGGCCTCGCGGGAGCCGGAGGAGCGGATGGAGGTCGTACGGCGGCGGCTCGCGTACGACGACGCCCCGGAGGCGTTCGCGGCCCGGTGGGCGAGCGAGGAGTCGGCGCTGCGGGAGCGGATCGTGGCCGCGCGGGCGCTGCTGCCCGAAGTGCGGCTCGGCGACGGGGTGTTGCGGCAGATCGCGGCGACCTGCGCGGCGTTCGAGGTCGATGGGATGCGCGCGGACATCGTGATGGCGCGTACCGCGACCGCGCTCGCCGCGTGGGCGGGGCGCGAGGACGTGACGTCGGACGACGTCCGGCAGGCCGCGCTGCTCGCGCTGCCCCACCGGCGGCGGCGCAACCCCTTCGACGCGCCGGGGCTCGACGAGGACAAGCTGGACGAGACGCTGGAGCGGTTCGGGGACGACGACCCGGACCCCGGTCCCGGCCCGGACGGGCCCGGTGGCGGGCGGCCGCCGGCGGAGGACGGTGACGCGCCGGCGGGGGACGAAGGCGGTGACGCGCCGGACGCCGGGCCGGACCGGCCGGAGGCGGGGTCCGGCGAGGGCTCGACGGACCCGTCGGAGGGGCCCTCCGTCCCCTCCCCCGCCCGCCCCGAACAGCCGGCCGCCGGGTCCGGGGAGCCGTTCCGCACCAAGCTCCTGAGCGTCCCCGGCACCGGCGAGGGCGCGGCCGGGCGCCGCTCCCGGGCCCGTACCGAGCACGGCCGGACGACCGGCTCCGGCCGGCCGCGCGGCGCGCTGACGAAGCTGCACCTGGCGGCGACCGTGCAGGCGGCCGCCCCGCACCAGCGGGCGCGGGGCCGCAGCGGGCCCGGGCTCGTGGTACGCCGGGACGACCTGCGGCAGGCGGCGCGGGAGGGGCGCGAGGGCAACCTCGTGCTGTTCGTCGTGGACGCGTCGGGGTCGATGGCCGCGCGCAGGCGGACGGGCGCGGTGAAGGGCGCCGTCCTGTCGCTGCTGCTGGACGCCTACCAGCGGCGGGACAAGGTGGGCCTGGTGACCTTCCGGGGCCGCGACGCCGAGGTGGTGCTGCCGCCGACCTCGTCCGTCGACGCGGCCGCCGCGCGCCTGGAGGCGCTGCCGACCGGCGGGCGCACCCCGCTGGCGGCGGGCCTGCTCACGGCGCACGACGTGCTGCGGGTGGAGCGGCTGCGGGACGCGTCGCGCAGGCCGCTGCTCGTCGTGGTCACCGACGGCCGGGCGACCGGCGGCGCGGACGCGGTCGCCCTCGCCACCCGGGCGGCGCGGCTGCACGCGGCCGAGGGGACGGCGTCCGTGGTCGTCGACTGCGAGGCGGGGCCGGTACGGCTCGGGCTCGCCGCCCGGCTCGCCCGGGAGCTCGGCGGTCCCTCGGTGACGCTGGACGAACTGCGCGCCGACAGCATCGCGGGCCTGGTCAGGGACGTACGGGACACACGAGGGAGGGCGGCCTGATGCCGCAGGGACAGCCGACGACGGTGCCGGACGACGGCCTCACCACCCGGCAGCGGCGCAACCGCCCGCTGCTGCTCGTGCACACGGGCGCGGGCAAGGGCAAGTCGACCGCGGCCTTCGGGCTCGCGCTGCGGGCGTGGAACCAGGGCTGGCCGGTCGGGGTGTTCCAGTTCGTCAAGTCCGCGAAGTGGCGGGTCGGCGAGGAGCGGGCCCTGAAGGTGCTCGGCGACTCCGGCGAGGGCGGAACGGTCGCCTGGCACAAGATGGGCGAGGGCTGGTCCTGGATCCAGCGGGACCCCGACGCCGTGCAGGACAGCGAGGAGGCCGCCCGCGAGGGCTGGGAGCAGGTCAAACGGGACCTGGCGGCCGAGACGTACAAGCTGTACGTGCTCGACGAGTTCATGTACCCGCTGAAGTGGGGCTGGATCCCGGTGGACGAGGTGGTGTCCGTGCTGCGCGAGCGGCCCGGGGCGCAGCACGTCGTCGTCACCGGGCGGAACGCGCCCGAGGCGCTGGTGGAGCTGGCGGACCTGGTGACCGACATGTCGAAGGTCAAGCACCCCATGGACGCGGGCCAGAAGGGCCAGCGGGGCATCGAGTGGTAGCGCGGATCGTCGTCGCGGCGCCGTCGTCCGGGAGCGGCAAGACGACGGTGGCGACCGGACTGATGGCCGCGTTCAGCGCGCGCGGGCTCGCCGTGTCGCCGCACAAGGTGGGCCCGGACTACATCGACCCCGGCTACCACGCGCTCGCCACCGGCCGGCCGGGGCGCAACCTCGACGCGTACATGTGCGGCCCGGAACTGGTCGGGCCGCTGTTCGCGCACGGCGCCGCCGGCTGCGACCTCGCGGTCGTCGAGGGCGTCATGGGGATGTACGACGGGGCTTCCGGACAGGGGGAGTTGGCGTCGACGGCGCACGTGGCGAAGCTGCTGCGGGCCCCGGTGGTGCTCGTCGTGGACGCGTCCGCGCAGTCGCGGTCGGTGGCCGCGCTCGTGCACGGGTTCGCGTCCTTCGACCCGCAGGTGCGGATCGGGGGCGTGATCCTCAACAAGGTGGCCTCCGACCGGCACGAGGCGCTGCTGCGGGACGCGCTGGAGGAGTGCGGGATGCCGGTGCTCGGCGCGCTGCGGCGCGTCGGGCGGGTGGCGACGCCGTCCCGGCACCTCGGGCTCGTACCGGTCGCCGAGCGGCGGGCGGACGCGGTGGCGGCGGTGGAGGGGTTGGCGGAGCAGATCCGGGCGGGGTGCGACCTGGACGCGATCCTGGCGCTGGCGCGGACGGCGGGGCGGGTGGACGGGCCGGCGTGGTCGGCTGCCGACGCGGTCGCGTCGGCGGCCGGGTCCTCCGCCGGGCCGTCCGCCGGCCCGCTCGTCGGGGCGTCGCGGGGCGCCGCCCCGGTGCGGATCGCCGTCGCGGCCGGGGCCGCGTTCACGTTCTCCTACGCCGAGCACAGCGAGCTGCTCGCCGCCGCCGGGGCCGAGGTCGTCGGCTTCGATCCCCTGCGGGACGAGGAACTGCCGGAGGGGACACGGGGGTTGGTGATCGGGGGCGGGTTCCCCGAGGTGTACGCGGCGGAGCTGTCGGGCAACGAGCCGCTGCGGAAGGCGGTCGGGGAGCTGGCCCGCTCGGGGGCGCCGGTCGCGGCGGAGTGCGCCGGGCTGCTCTACCTGGGGCGGTCGCTCGACGGGGCGCCCATGTGCGGGGTGCTGGATCTGGAGGCGCGGATGTCGGAGCGGCTGACGCTGGGCTACCGGGAGGCGGTGGCGGTCGCCGACAGCTCGCTCGCCGTGGCCGGGACGCGGCTGCGGGGGCACGAGTTCCACCGGACGGTCGTCGAGCCGGGCGCCGGGCCCGTCCCCGCGTGGGGCATGCACCGGCCCGAGCGGCGGGTGGAGGGGTTCGTGCAGGACGGGGTGCACGCGAGTTACCTGCACACGCACTGGGCGGCGCGGCCGGACGTGGCGCGGCGGTTCGTGGCGCAGTGCGGGGGATGAACGGGGCGCGGCAGTACCGGGGGCGTCGCGCCGGGTCAGCCGGCGACGCCGACCACCAGCCAGATGAAGCAGACGCCGGCGACGGTGAACAGCAGGGTGGAACGGGCCGGGTGGTCGTGGTGGGCCTCGGGGAGGATCTCGGCGGCGGCGATGTAGAGCAGCGCGCCGCCGAAGAAGCCGAGATAGCAGCCGAGGAGTTGCTCCGGCAGGGTGAACAGGAGCGTCGACGCGGCGCCGACCACGGGGGCGAGGGCGTCGGCGAACAGCATCGCGACGGCCTTGCGGCGCTCGTTCCCGTACAGGCGGGTCAGGGTGTACGTGTTGAAGCCGTCGGCGAAGTCGTGGGTGACGACGGCGAGGGCGACGGCGATGCCCATGCCGTGGTCGACCTGGAAGGCGGCGCCGATCGCGACGCCGTCCATCAGGCTGTGGCCGACCATCGCGCTCGCCGCGGTCAGGCCGACCTCGGGGACCCGTTCGCCGTCGGCCCCGTGCGCGGCCTGGCGGACCGCGAGCAGCCGCTCGACCATGTGGGCGACGAGGAAGCCGCCCACGAAGAGCAGCAGTGCGGCGGGGACCCCGAACACCTCGCCGCCGGCGCTCGCGATCGCCTCCGGGAGCAGGTCGAGGCCCACCACGCCCAGCATCAGCCCGCCGGCGAGGCCGAGCACCAGGTGCCGGCGGTCGGTGACGCGCTGCGCCGTCCAACCGCCGGCCAACGTCATCAGGAACGCGCCGATCGCCACGAGCACCGCCATGCCCCCATGCCTACCGGCCGCGATGCGCCCCCGCACGCGGGGAGTGCGCGGGACGGGCTGGTCGTCGGGGTGGGGGCGCGGCGGGGTGCGGGCGCGGACGAGGTGCTGGGCCTGGTCACCGCGGCGCTCGCCTCTGCGGGGCCGGCCGCGGGTGACGTCGTCGCGGTGGCGACGGTCGAGGCGAAGGCCGTCGAGCCGGGGATCGTCTCGGCGGCGGCGGGGCTGGGGGTGCCCGTGTGGGGCTATCCCGCGGCGGTCCTGGCGCGCGTCGACGTGCCGCACCCCTCCGCCGCGGCGCGGGCCGCCGCCGGCACCTCCTCCGTCGCCGAGGCGGCGGCGCTCGCGGGCGGGGGCGAGTTGGTCGTCCCCAAGCGCAGGTCCGCGCGCGTCACGTGCGCGATCGCGCGTCTCGGCGGGTTCGGCCGGCTCCCGCCGCCGACCGCACGCGGTGCCACGGTTGGCCTCGTCCCCGCAGGGGGTAGCCGCACTGTTCCGGAACCGTCATCCGCACCCTCAGGAGCACCAGTGAACGACGCCCCCTCCCTCGACCTCCGCCACCACGGCGACGTGGAGGTCGCGGGCCGGTTCGATCTCGTCGACATGGCGGTGAACGTACGGGCGGGCACGCCGCCGCTGTGGCTGCGGGAGCGGATCGGGGCCGCGCTGGAGGGGCTGGCGGCGTACCCGGACGGCCGGCGGGCGCGGGCCGCGGTGGCGGCGCGGCACGGGGTGCCGGAGGAGGGCGTGCTGCTGACGGCGGGCGCGGCGGAGGCGTTCGTGCTGATCGCGCGCGGGCTCGGGACGCGCCGGCCGGTGGTGGTGCACCCGCAGTTCACGGAGCCGGAGGCGGCGCTGCGGGACGCCGGGCACGAGGTCGGGCGGGTGCTGCTGCGGGAGGCGGAGGGCTTCCGGCTGGACCCGCGGGCGGTGCCGGAGGACGCGGACCTGGTGGTCGTCGGCAACCCGACGAACCCGACCTCCGTCCTGCACCCCGCCGAGACGCTGGTCCGTCTCGCCCGCCCGGGACGGATCCTGGTCGTCGACGAGGCGTTCATGGACGCGGTGCCGGGCGAGCCGGAGTCGCTGGCCGGGCGCACGGACGTACCGGGCCTCGTCGTCCTGCGCAGCCTGACGAAGACCTGGGGCCTGGCCGGGCTGCGGATCGGCTACGTGCTCGGCGAGCCGTCGGTCGTCGCGCGGCTGGAGCGGGCGCAGCCGCTGTGGCCGGTGTCCGCGCCCGCGCTGACGGCCGCGGAGGCGTGCATGTCCGAGGGCGCGCTCGCCGAGGCCGCCGAGGCCGCGGAGGCGGTGGCCCGCGACCGCGCCTACCTGGCCGAGGGGCTGGCGGAGCTGCCCGTGACGGTGGTCGCCCCGGCGGCCGGCCCTTTCCTGCTGCTCAGGACGGCCGGCGCGGACGGCGTACGGGAGCGTCTGCGCGACCTCGGCTTCGCGGTCCGCCGCGGTGACACCTTCCCCGGCCTCGGCCCCGACTGGCTGCGGCTCGCGGTCCGCGACGCGGACACCGCGGACCGGTTCCTCTCCGCGCTCCGCAAGGCCCTCCCCGACGCGTGAGCCCCGGCGCCGGGCCGGCCCGCGACGGCGGCAGGCGCCTCCCGAAGGCCCGCCGGCCCTCGGGAGGCGCCTGACTCCCCCGGGCGGAGCCCTCCCCGGCTCCACCCACCCCCCGGAATGTGGTCTCAGCCGCGGCGCCTCGCCGCCACGAGCGCCCCGCCGCCCGCGAGCACCAGGACGGCCGCGCCGCCCGCCAGGTACGGGGTCGTGGAACTGCCGCCGGTCGCGGCGAGGTTCTCGACCTGCGGGTCGGGCTCGCCGCCGCCCTGCGGACGGGTGTCGGGCGCCGGGTCGGCGGCGGGCTCGTCGTCCGGCTGGGCGGCGGTCTCGGTCTCGGTCTCCGGCTTCTCCTCCGGCTTCGGCCCGGGCGCGGCCTCCGGGGACGCGCAGGTGGCCTCGACGAGGGTGAGCGTGCCGGTCACCTCGGCGACGTTCAGCTGCAGCGGGTCGACGGACACCTGCAGCTGCAGCGCGGTCGCGGCGGCGCTGTCGTCGGTCGTCGAGCGCTTGGCGAGTTCGAGGGTCACGTCCCCGACGGCCGGCACGGACACCTTGGTCGGCCCGCCGGCCGTCAGCGTGACCTTCCTGCCGAGGACGGACACCGCGCCGAGCACGTTCGCCTCCGCGGTCGGCTTCGCGCCGGCGGCGCAGACCGCCTCCGCGGTGACCTTCTCCACCTCGATCAGCGAGAGCAGCGGCAGCCCCGGCACGTGCACCTTGGCGTGCGCGAGTTCCGCGAAGCCGGTGGCGCGCTCCTTGTCGGCGGTGGCCCGGGCGGTGGCGACCTGCGCCTTCACCATGCTGACGGGCTGCCCCCCGCCGACGCCGTCCAGCTCGACGGTCAGCGCCGTGCGGTCGGCGTTCCCCGGCGCGGTCACCTCGTTGAGGCTGGTCCGCACGGGGACGTCGACCGTTTTGTTCAGCAGGCCCACGTCCAGCCCCGCCCGGAGCACGACCGCCCCCGCCCTGCCCGATCCGCCGCCGTCCTCGCCCCCCTTGCCGCCGTCGCCGTGGGCGTACGCGGGCGAGGCGGCGAGCAGCAGTGCGGTGGACGCCAGGACGCACGCGGGCACGCGGAAGGTGTTGCTGTTCAAGATGGTGGAACCCCCACAAGAGATCTGGAGTCGTCGCGCCCGCCAATGGGGGACATCGCGTGCGGCGACGACCTCGACTCCGGAATCTTTACGCACGGAGAGTGAACGGGCCACCACCTGACGTGAGTTCACCTGAACGGGTGGTTTCCGGCAGTGGGTTCGAATCGACTGCCACACACGTTCCCCCGCGCCCCACGAACGGCCGATCCTGGGCCGCGGAACGCCTCGAACGACCGCTGCCCGCAGGAGTCACGACGGGGTCAACCCGGTGCCGCGAGAATTTTCTCGCGACCGGCGGTAGTAATCGGCGGGGACCGTTCGTCGTAGGGGCAGGAGCATCACCGAGAACCCGGAGGACACCTCATGAAGTACCTGCTGCTGGTCTGCACGGAAGGCCCCTTCGAGGCGAGCGAGGCCGAACTCGACCCCACCGCCTGGGTCGAGGAGAACGACCGCAAGGGCGTGCGCCTGCTCGGCGACCGGGTGCGGCCCGCCGAGGACGCGACGACCGTCCGGGTCCGGGACGGCCGACTGCTGCTCACCGACGGACCGTTCGCCGAGACGAAGGAGCAGATGGGCGGCTTCGACGTCGTCGAGTGCGCGGATCTCGACGAGGCGATCGAGGTCGCGGCCGCGCACCCGATGGCGAAGTTCGGCATGATCGAGATCCGCCCGTTCTGGACGGAGTGACGGGCGGCGCGAGCGCGGGGCGGGAGAGGGACGGGCGGTGACGGCGGACAGCGGGACGCAGGCGGGCCCGGCGAGGGGGCGTGACGCGTCGGCGGCGCGGACGGGGTCGTCGGGGCACGGTCGGGCCGGGGCGACGACCCGGCGTACCGGGCCCGCCCCGGCCGGCCCCGACCCCGACGACCTCGACGACCCCGTCCGCGCCGCCGTCGCGACCGCGTACGCCGAGGAGTGGGGGCGGGTGCTCGCCACGCTGATCCGGCTGACCGGGGACTGGGAGCTGGCCGAGGAGTGCGTGCAGGAGGCATTCGCGCGGGCGCTGGAGCGCTGGCCGGACGACGGGGTGCCGGAGCGGCCGGGGGCCTGGCTGACGACGACCGCGCGCAACCGGGCGGTGGACGTCCACCGCCGCCGGGTCCGGGAGGAGGCCAAGCTCCGGGAGGCGGCGACGGCGGCCCCGGGCGGGGCGCCGGCGGACGGCGGCGTGGACACCGACGACCGGCTGCGGCTCATCTACACCTGCTGCCACCCCGCGCTCCCCCTGGAGGCGCGCGTCGCGCTGACCCTGCGCACCCTCGCGGGCCTGTCCACGGCCGAGATCGCCCGCGCGTTCCTGGTCTCCGAAAGGACCATGGGGCAGCGGCTGTTCCGCGCCAGGAGCCGGATCAGGAACGCCGGGATCGGCTTCCGCGTGCCGCCGCCGCACCGGCTCGCCGAACGCACCGGGGGCGTCCTCGCCGTGCTGTACCTCCTGTTCAACGAGGGGTACGCGCCGACGGGCGGCCCGGGCCCGGTCCGCCGCGAGCTGACGGCGGAGGCGATCCGGCTGACCCGGCTGCTGGTCGGGCTGGCCCCGGGCGAGCCGGAGCCCGAGGGGCTGCTCGCGCTGATGCTGCTGCACGACGCACGCCACGCCGCCCGCACGGACGCGGCCGGCGAGACCGTCCCGCTCGACGCGCAGGACCGCTCGCGCTGGGACCACGACGCCACGGCGGAAGGGCTCGCCGTCCTGGACCGGGCGCTGCACCGGCGGCGGCCGGGCCCGTACCAGATCCAGGCCGCGATCGCCGCCTGCCATGCGACCGCGGCGACGGCGGCGGACACCGACTGGCCCCAGATCGCCCTGCTGTACGCGGAGTTGGCGAAGCACACGCCGGGCCCGGTGGTCGAGCTGAACCGGGCCGTCGCGGTGGGCATGGCCGAGGGCCCGGACGCCGGGCTGCGGCTGCTCGACGCGCTGGAGGGCGCGCTGCCCGGCTACCACCTGCTGCCCGCCGCCCGCGCGGACCACCTGCGGCGGCTGGGCCGCCGGCGGGAGGCGGCCGCCGCGTACGAGGCGGCGCTCGCGCTGGCCTCCGCCCCCGCCGACCGGCGGTTCCTCTCCCGCCGGCTCGCCGAGGTCGGCCCCTGAACCGGCGGGTTCAGTACACCCGCCCGCGCAGCACCACCCCCCGCGGGTCCGCGAGGAGCGACACGTCCGCGCGCGGATCCCCGCCGTAGACGACGAGGTCCGCGGGCGCCCCCTCCTCGAGCCCCGGGTGCCCGAGCCACTCCCGGGCCCGCCAGGTCGTCGCGGAGACCGCCTCCGGGGCGGGGATGCCGGCCTTGACCAGTTCGGCGACCTCCCGTGCTACCAGCCCGTGCGCGAGCGAGCCGCCGGCGTCGGTGCCGACGAAGACGGGGATGCCGGCGTCGTGGGCGTTGCGGACGGTCTCGTGGCGGCGGGCGTGCACCTGCCGCAACTGAGCGGCCCAGGCCGGGTACTTGTCCGCGCCGGCCTCCGCGATGTGCGCGAGGGACTCGGTGTTGACGAGGGTGGGCACGATCGCCACGCCGCGTTCGACGAAGAGCGGGATCAGCTCGTCGGTGAGGCCGGTGGCGTGCTCGACGCAGTCGATGCCGGCCTCGACGAGGTCGCGCAGCGAGGACTCGGCGAAGCAGTGCGCGGTGACGCGTGCGCCCTGCCGGTGCGCCTCCGCGATCGCCTCCTCCAGCGCCTCGCGCGGCCAGCACGGGGTGAGGTCGCCGGCCTCGCGGTCGATCCAGTCGCCGACCAGCTTGACCCAGCCGTCCCCGCGCCGCGCCTCCGCCCCGACGTACGCGGCGAGGTCCTCGGGCTCGATCTCGTGGGCGTAGTTGCGGATGTAGCGGCGGGTGCGGGCGATGTGCCGGCCCGCCCGGACGATCCGGGGCAGGTCGTCGCGGTCGTCGACCCAGCGGGTGTCGGACGGCGAGCCGGCGTCCCGCAGCAGCAGCGCGCCCGCCGCCCGCTCGGTCAGCGCCTGCTCCTCGGCGACGGCGTCGGGCACCGCCCCGTGGGCGTCGAGGCCGACGTGGCAGTGCGCGTCGACGAGGCCGGGCAGCGCCCAGCCCTCCACCGTCCGCACGTCCCCCGCGAGCGGCCGATCGAAGGTGATCCGCCCGCCCACCACCCACAGTTCGTCGGTCACGTCGTCGGGTCCGACCACGACCCTGCCCCTGACGTGCAGCATCTCGTGTTGGCTCATGGGCAGCACTGTACGAGCGCGTGAGTACTCTCGTCGTGAGACCCCGAGAGGCCCCGCAACCAGCCGAAATGAGCACCGCCGTGACCCACCCCCTTCTGGACCTGCCCCCGCTGACGGCCGACCGCTTCGCGAGCATCGAGCGCCGGGTGGCGGCGCTGCTGCGCACCGGGCACGACGTCGTCGTCATGCAGGGCGAGGCGCTGCTCCCCCTGGAGGGCTGCATCCGCGGCGCCGCCGGCCCCGGCACCACGGCGCTGAACGTGATCACCGGGCCGTACGGGCAGACCTTCGGCGACTGGCTGCGGGACTGCGGCGCGACGGTCGTGGACCTGGCCGTCCCGTTCCACACCGCGGTCACCGCCGAGCAGGTGGGCGAGGCGCTCGCCGCGCACCCGGAGATCGACTTCGTCTCCCTGGTGCACGCCGAGGCGGCGACCGGCAACACCAACCCGGTCGCCGAGATCGGCGAGGTCGTACGGGCCCACGGCGCGCTCTTCTACCTCGACGCCGTCGCCTCCGTCGGCGCGGAGCCGCTGCTGACCGACGCCTGGGGCGTCGACCTGTGCGTGATCGGCGCGCAGAAGGCGATGGGCGGCCCGGCGGGCGTCTCGGCGGTGTCGGTGAGCCCGCGGGCCTGGGAGCGCTTCGCGGCCAACCCGAACGCCCCGCGCCGCTCCTACCTCTCCCTGCTCGACTGGAAGCAGCGGTGGATCGACGGCGGCCGCCGCGCGCTGCCGCACGCCCCGGCGCAGTTGGAGATGCTGGCCCTGGAGGCCGCCCTGGAGCGGATCGAGGCGGAGGGCGCGGAGGCGGTCATGGCCCGCCACGCCCGGGCCGCCGCGGCCACCCGGGCCGGCGCCCTCGCGCTGGGCGGCGGCCTGGAGCCGTTCGTGCACGAGGCGCGGGACGCGGCCCCGGTCGCCACCACCCTGCGGGTGCCGGCCGCGGCCGACGCCTCGCGTCTGGTCGCAAGGGCGCTCGCCGCCGACCCCGCCCTGCCGCTCATCGCGGGCGGCGGGGCGCTGGCGAAGGAGATGATCCGCGTGAACCACTACGGCCCGGACGCCACTGAGGACGCGGTGCAGGCCTCGCTCGCCGCGCTCGGGGCGGCGCTGGCGGAGGACGGGGCCGCGGTGGACCTCGCGGCGGCGAAGGCCGCGGTGACGGCCGCGCGGCACGCCGGATAATTCGACGGGGAATTCCGGGAAGAAAACAGGGAAGCGGGAAGCGGCGTTTATCGGAAGCCGCTTCCCGCTTTCGCTTTTGCCCAGCCCTCAGCATCTCAAACAAGCCCGTTCGGATCAGTTTGCAGATGCGTTCCCCGCCTGTGACGCACTCCACACGACGACCGTTTTGACGGGGTGATAACGGGCAAACCGCCACGATCGGGCTCGGATTCGCGTGATTGCACGCCCGCGCGTGATAACACGGGAGGAGGTCTGAGGTAACCCCCCACCTCGATGCATTTTTTGGTCCTTCTCGGTAAGTTCAATTCGCATGACCGCCGCAATGACGACCGAACAACCCGCTCTCCATATCGACGTACCGCGTATCGAGGACGGTGCCGCCCTCTGGCGGATCGCCCGCGACTCGAAGGTGCTCGACCTCAATTCCTCGTACAGCTACCTGCTGTGGTGCCGTGACTTCGCCGGCACCTCCGTGGTGGCCCGCGACGGGAGCGGGGAGCCGGTCGGTTTCGTCACCGGGTACATCCGCCCGTCGCGGCCGCGCACGCTGGTGATCTGGCAGGTCGCCGTCGACGCGTCGCAGCGCGGACGCGGTCTGGCCTCCGTCCTGCTCGACGCGCTGACCGCCCGGGTGACCGCCGACCTGGCGCACACCGACGGTCTGGCGTCCCTGGAGACGACGATCACCCCGGACAACACCGCCTCCGAGCGACTGTTCACGTCCTACGCCGAGCGCCACGGCGCCGACGTCGAGCGCGAGGTCCTCTTCGACGAGAACCTCTTCCCCGACGGCGGCCACCTGCCCGAGGTGCTGTACCGGATCGGCCCGCTGGCGCCGTAGGCCGCACCGCGCGCCGAGCCGCACGGCCCCGCGCCGTGCCCGCCGGGCGAGCCGCGCCCCCGTGCGCACGCGAAGTGCCCGTCGCAGAGCCCTGTCCGCGCGCCCCGAAACACCCTTCACCCCCACCCGCAAGGCCGAACTTTGCTCCCAGGAGGAGACCCGCTGTGACCATCACCCCGCCCGCCCTGAGCGTCTTCGAGACCCTGGAGTCCGAGGTGCGCAGCTACTGCCGCGGCTGGCCCGCCGTCTTCGACCGGGCCCAGGGCAGCCACCTGTACGACGAGGACGGCCACGCGTACCTCGACTTCTTCGCCGGCGCCGGTTCGCTCAACTACGGGCACAACAACCCCGTTCTCAAACGGGCGCTGATCGACTACATCGAACGCGACGGCATCACCCACGGCCTGGACATGGCCACCGCGGCCAAGCGCAACTTCCTGGAGACGTTCCAGAACACGGTCCTGCGCCCGCGCGACCTGCCGTACAAGGTCATGTTCCCGGGCCCGACCGGCACCAACGCCGTCGAGTCGGCGCTGAAGCTGGCCCGCAAGGTCAAGGGCCGCGAGTCGGTCGTCTCGTTCACCAACGCCTTCCACGGCATGTCGCTCGGCGCGCTCGCCGTCACCGGCAACGCGTTCAAGCGGGCCGGCGCCGGCATCCCGCTGGTGCACGGCACGCCGATGCCGTTCGACAACTACTTCGACGGCTCCGTCCCGGACTTCCTGTGGTTCGAGCGGCTCCTGGAGGACCAGGGCTCGGGCCTGAACAAGCCGGCGGCGGTGATCGTCGAGACCGTGCAGGGCGAGGGCGGCATCAACGTGGCCCGCGCCGAGTGGCTGCGGGCGCTGCAGGACCTGTGCCACCGCCAGGACATGCTCCTGATCGTCGACGACATCCAGATGGGCTGCGGCCGCACCGGCGAGTTCTTCTCCTTCGAGGAGGCCGGCATCACGCCGGACATCGTCACCCTGTCGAAGTCGATCAGCGGCTACGGCCTGCCGATGTCGCTCTGCCTGTTCAAGCCGGAGCTGGACATCTGGGAGCCGGGCGAGCACAACGGCACCTTCCGCGGCAACAACCCCGCCTTCGTGACGGCCGCCGCCGCGCTGGAGACGTACTGGGCCGACGGGCACATGGAGCAGCAGATCCGCGCCCGCGGCGAGCAGGTCGAGCAGGTGCTGCTCTCCGTCGCCGCCGAGAACGCCGAGTCCGGCGCCTCCTACCGGGGCCGCGGGCTGGTCTGGGGCCTGGAGTTCGCCGACAAGGGACGCGCCACCGCCGTCTGCAAGCGGGCTTTCGAGCTGGGGCTGCTGCTGGAGACCTCCGGCCCGCAGAGCGAGGTCGTCAAGCTGCTGCCCGCGCTGACGATCACCCCCGACGAGCTCGACGAGGGCCTGCGCATCCTGGCCCGCTCGGTGCGCGAGACCGCCTGAGACTTCCCCCACCGACACAGAGCTGAGAGGTACCACTCACCGTGCTAGTCCGTTCGTTCAAGGACATCGAGAACACCGACCGCCACGTGAAGGCCAAGTCCGGCACGTGGGAGAGCAAGCGCATCGTGCTCGCCAAGGAGAAGGTCGGCTTCTCGCTCCACGAGACCGTGCTGTACGCCGGGACGGAGACGTCGATGTGGTACGCGAACCACATCGAGGCCGTGCTCTGCGTGGAGGGCGAGGCCGAGCTGACCAACGACGAGACCGGCGAGACGCACTGGATCGAGCCGGGCACGATGTACCTGCTCGACGGTCACGAGAAGCACACCATGCGCCCGAAGACCGACTTCCGGTGCGTCTGCGTCTTCAACCCGCCCGTCACCGGACGGGAGGACCACGACGAGAACGGCGTCTACCCGCTGCTCACCGAACCCGAGACCGAGGAGGTCTGATCACCGTGACCGCCATGGCCGACACCGCATCCCCCGCGCTCACCGACGCCTACCCGACCCGCGGCGCCACCGAGGTGGCGACCCCGCGCCGTGACCCGGTCGTCTGGTCGGCGCCCGGCGCCCCGGGGCCGAGCACGCGCGCCGACCTGGAGTCGTTCGAGCGCGACGGCTTCCTCTCGCTGCCCGAGCTGCTGACCCCGGACGAGGTCGCCGTATACCGCGCCGAACTGGACCGGCTGGTCGCCGACCCGCGGGTGCGGGCCGACGAGCGCGCGATCATCGAGAAGTCCTCGCAGGAGGTCCGCTCGGTGTTCGAGGTGCACAAGCTCAGCGAGGTCTTCGCGGCGCTGGTCAGCGACGAGCGGGTGGTGGGCCGCGCCCGCCAGATCCTCGGCTCGGACGTCTACGTCCACCAGTCGCGGATCAACGTCAAGCCCGGCTTCGGGGCGTCCGGCTTCTACTGGCACTCCGACTTCGAGACCTGGCACGCCGAGGACGGCCTGCCGAACATGCGGACGGTGTCCGTCTCGATCGCGCTGACCGAGAACCTGGACACCAACGGCGGGCTCATGATCATGCCGGGCTCGCACCGCACCTTCCTGGGCTGCGCGGGCGAGACACCGCGGGACAACTACAAGAAGTCCCTCCAGATGCAGGACGCGGGCACGCCGTCCGACGAGGCGCTGACGAGGATGGCCGACGAGCACGGCATCCGGCTCTTCACCGGCCCGGCCGGCTCGGCGACCTGGTTCGACTGCAACGCGATGCACGGTTCGGGCGACAACATCACGCCCTACCCGCGCTCGAACGTCTTCATCGTCTTCAACAGCGTGGAGAACGAGGCGGTGGAGCCGTTCGCGGCCCCGATCCGCCGCCCGGAGTTCATCGGGGCGCGGGACTTCACGCCGGTGAAGTAACGCAGCGCCCGGCCGGGGGCCCGGGGGTCGCCCCCGGGACAACACAGCATCGGGGCGCGGGACTTCACGCCGGTGAAGTAACGCAGCGCCCGGCCGGGGGCCCGGGGGTCGCCCCCGGGACAACACAGCATCGGGGCGCGGG
>NZ_JBHWZH010000032.1:28330-51255 GCF_042728285.1 Streptomyces sp. NPDC060194
ACTTCACGCCGGTGAAGTAGCGCGTGCGGGATCGCCGTCGGCGTTCGCGACAAGCTCGGCCCCGGCCGCGCCTTCCCTCACCGGGGGGCGGCCGGGGCCGTTCCCGTGTCCGGAGTGGCGCGGGCGTACCGCTCGGCGAGGCGGGCCAGGTGGGCGACCAGTTCGGGCGGCCCGGAGACCTCGAAGTCCCGTTCGAGCAGGGCGAGATGGATCGCCAGCGTCTCCACGGTCTCCGCCCCGGTGGACAGCACGCAGCGGTCGTCGCCGAGCGTTTCGACCGTCCCGACCGCCGGGTTGATCCGCTCGGCGACCTCCTCCGCCGGCGCGTGCACCGTCACCCGCGCCCGGTACCGCCAGGCCGCGCTCGACACCCGGGACGAGACGTACGCCGCCGGGTCGCCGCCGGTCGGGTCGCGCGGCGGGAACCGCGGGCCGGTCGGCGTCCGCGGCTCGATCCGGTCCACCCGGATTCCGCGCCGATGCCGCCCAGCCGTTCGACGATCGCCGCCTCTCCTGGCAGCTGGCCAAGCGGACCGTTTCGATCTGGACCGTCGACGTCCGGATGAGGCACCTCGCGTGAGCGCTGGACGCAGCCGGGCCTCGTCGAAGCCACCGACGACCCGAGCCGCAGACCCGGGGCCCGAGCCCCGGCAGTGGCGGAGTGGACGGACCCGGCGGCCGAGCTGCCCGAGGACGCCGTCGGGCCCGACCGGTTGCTGACGAACGTCAGCGTGTACTGGTTCACCGGCACCGCCGGCTCCTCCGCCCAGCTCTCCTACGAGATGGGCCACGACCCGTCCGCCTGGGCGCCGAAGCCGCGCGGCACCGTTCCCACGGGCGTCGCCGTCGCCCTGGCCACGGACGTGGCCATCCGCCGGTTCGCCGAGCGGGACCACGACGTGACGCACTGGAGCGAGCTGGAGCGGGGCGGGAACTTCCTGTCCATGGAGCAGCCGGCGGCCTTCGTCCGGGAGGTGACGGGCCTCTTCGACGGGCTCGCCGGCTGCTCCACGGGGCGTGCGGGTGTCAGGCGGTGGTGGTCAGGGCCGGGTAGTCGGTGTAGCCCTGGTCGCCGCCGCCGAAGAACGTCGCCGCGTCGGGGGTGTTGAAGGGGCCGCCGGCGCGGAGCCGGGCGGGCAGGTCGGGGTTGGCGAGGAAGAGCGCGCCGAACGAGACGAGGTCGGCGGTCCCGTCCTCGATCAGGGCGAGCTCCTCCGGGCCGGTCGTGCCGTCGCCGGTCCAGGCGTTGAGGACGAAGACGCCGGAGAACTGCTTGCGCAGCGACTGGGTGAGGTCGCGCAGCCCCGGCAGGTTCTCCAGGACGTGCAGGTACGCCAGGCCGAGCGGCTCCAGCGCGGCGACCAGCGCGGGGTAGGTTTCCTCGTACCCGGAGTCGTCCATGTCGTTGTACGCGTTGCCCGGCGAGAGGCGGATCGCCGTCCGCTCGGCGCCGATCGCGGCCGCGACCGCCGTCGTGACCTCGACGGCGAAGCGGATGCGGTTCTCGACCGAGCCGCCCCACTCGTCGGTGCGGCGGTTGGTGCCCGGCGCGATGAACTGGTGGATGAGGTAGCCGTTCGCGCCGTGCAGCTCGACCCCGTCGAAGCCGGCCGCGACCGCGTTGCGGGCGGCGGAGACGAAGTCGTCGATCGTCGCGCGGATCTCGTCACCGGTCAGCTCGTGCGGGACGGGGTACGGGTGCGGGCCGTCGTGCAGGTAGGCCAGGCCGTCCGCGGCGACGGGCGAGGGCGCGACGGGGGTCAGGTCGCCCGGCAGCAGCGAGGGGTGGCCGATCCGGCCGGAGTGCATCAGCTGGGCGAAGATCACGCCGCCCTCGGCGTGCACGGCGTCGGTGACCTCGCGCCACGCCGCGACCTGCGCCTCGGTGTGCAGACCGGGGGTGTCCGGGTAGCCCTGGCCCACGACCGACGGCTGGACGCCCTCGGTGATCAGCAGTCCGGCGCCGGCCCGCTGGGCGTAGTAGGTGGCGGTCGACGCGGTGGGCGTGTTGCCCTCCCTGTGGGCGCGGCTGCGAGTCATCGGGGCCAGCGCGATGCGGTTGGCCAGGCGGGTGCCGGCGAGATCGATCGGATCGAATGCGGTGGTCATGGCAAAGCCTCCGGACGTATGCGTCTGATGGGACTGCTCGGTACGATCACGCGGCCCGGCGGGGAGCCGCCGGGCCGTTCGGGGCAGGGGTGCGCGTGGGTGCCCCCTCGGCCTTACCGCTGCGGCACCGCACATCCGTCGGGGCCGCAGACCTCGCCGTCCTCGCCGCCGGCCACCGTCGCCAGCCGGGGCTTGGCGTCCCAGGCCTGGGTCAGCGCCCGGGTGAACACCTCGGCGGGCTGGGCGCCCGAGACGCCGACCGCCCGGTCGAGGACGAAGAACGGCACGCCGTTCGCGCCGAGTTCGGCGGCCTCCCGCTCGTCCGCACGGACGTCGTCCGCGTAGGCCGCCGGGTCGGCGAGCACCTTGCGGACGTCGTCCGCGTCGAGCCCGGCCTCGACGGCCAGCTCGACGAGGCGCTCGTCGTCGTCGAAGACGGACCGCTCCTCGGCGAAGTTGGCCCGGTAGAGGATGCCGAACAGGGTGTCCATCCGGCCGTGCGCCTTGGCCAGGTGCAGGACGCGGTGCATGTCGAACGTGCTGCCGTGGTCGCGGCCCTCGGTGAGGTAGGTCAGGCCCTCGGCCGCGGCGTTCTGCGCGAGGTTCTGCTCGGCCGCGCGCGCCTTGTCCTCGGTCAGCCCGTACTTCCGCATCAGCATCGGCAGGACGAGGCCGCTGTCGCCCTTCGCCCGGCCGGGGTCGAGCTCGAAGGAGCGGTGCACCACCTCGACCTGGTCGCGATGCGGGAAGGCGGCCAGCGCCTTCTCGAAACGGGCCTTGCCGACGTAGCACCAGGGACAGGCCACATCCGACCAGATCTCGACGCGCATGCTTCATTCACTCCAGCTGGGGACGGTCGCGAGCGTTGCGGAGGCACCCTCCGCGCAGCCGTCAACACCGGGTGGACGCGGTGCATTCCCCGCGTGTCGTGACGGTCCCGGCGGCGTTGAACGTGCGGGCCGCGGTGGACGGCCGGCGGCGACGGCGGGAGGGCCCGATGGGCTGGGACGAGTGGGATCGGCTGAAGGCGGACGCGGCGGGGCGCGCGGGCGGCGGCGGGGCGGCGGGCGACCGCGGGGCCGCGGGCGGCGGTCCCGGGGATCTGCGGGTCGGGCACCGCGACCTGGCGCGGGTCGGGGACGCGGCGCTGAAGCTGTTCGAGGGCCTGTCGCGGGACGGCGGCCACGCCCGGCCCGGCAGCGAGGCGGCGGCGAAGGCGCTGAGCGCCGACAACTACGCCCTCGGCGCGGCCCTCGCCCACGTCGCCGAGCGGTGGGAGGGCCAGACGAAGTCGCTGCGCGACGCCTGTGCGCACATCTCCCGGCATCTCGACTTCAGCGGGCGGGTGTACCGCGACACCGAGTCCGTCGTCGCCGGTCGGCTGAGTTCCATCGCCACCCTGGACCAGGGCTTCGACGAGGGGACGGCCCGCTGATGCAGTTCGACGAGCTGCGCGCCGGGGACTTCGCCCGGCTTGGCGACGCGGTCGACGACTGGACCCGGCTGGTCACCAAGCTCGACTCGCTGCGGGCCGCCGCGCGCGACGACCTGCGCGCGAAGGCGCTCGCGGCCGACTGGGCGGGGGTGAACGCGACCGTGACCCGGCAGTTCATCACCAGGACGGCGGGCGAGTTCGACGACGCGCACACGCAGGCGTCCTCCATCCGCGACATCCTCCGCGACACCCGGGGCGAGCTGGTCTCCTGCCGGGACCGGCTCCTCGCCGCGATCGAGCGGGGGCGGGCCGACGGTCTCGACGTCCGCGGCAGTGGCGGCTGCGGCTTCTCCGTGCGGCCCGTCGAGGGCCGCGACGACGTGCCCGAGGCGTCCGTCGAGTCCCTGCGCGCCCGCATCCTCGCCCTCGTCGCCGAGGCGACCGACCGCGACACCTCCGCCGCCCGCGCCCTGCGCACCCTCGTCGACCAGACCCCCCACGGCTTCTCCTCCGCCCGCTACACCACCCGCGACGCGGCCGTCACCGCCCTCGAAGCCGCAGACACGGCGGCACGCCTGGCCCGCGATCCGGCGCACCTGAGCGCGGCCGAGCGCGCGCAGCTCACCGCGGCCCTCAAGGAGTACGCGCGCGACCCCCTCTTCGCCGAACAGTTCGCCACCGGCCTCGGCCCGGCCGGCACCCTCGCCTTCTGGTCCGATATCGACAATCCCTCCGCCGACCTGCAGAAACACCTCAGCCTGACACTGGCAACGGCCACGCAGTCGGACAGCGAGGCGATGCGGCGCTGGGAGCGCGACATGGTCGCCCGCGGCGACGACATCATCCTGCGTGGTGGCGGTCACCAACTCGGATTCCAGGTCATGAGCAACCTGATGCGATGGGGCGATTTCGACGACCGGTTTCTCACCGAGTACGGAACAGAGCTCATGAAGATGGAGAAGGAGGAGGGCAGCAAGCGCTGGCTCATGGACCCCACGGGCGACGGGCTGAACCGCACCGGGTCAGACACGGGCCGCGACCCCATGGCCGGATTCATGAAGGCGCTCTCCCACAGCCCAGGGGCGGCAACAGACTTCTTCAGCAGCACGTACGAGACGAAGGATGGCGTCGGCACCAGCAACTTCGAGTACCTCTTCGAGAACAGAACCTGGCCGACGGATCACAAAGCGGACGGGTCCGACAGCGTGACCGGCTACAACGCGCTGGGCCACGCGCTGGAAGCGGCCATGACCGGGCATCCGGCCGGGGCCGCTCCCGACACCGACCTGCCGCCTCACAGCCGCGAGCAGGCCGCGCTGTACCGCAGCCTCGTCGAGTCCATCGCCGACGAGCCGAAGCGCCTGACCGATCACGGCTTCCTTTCCGACAGCGTCGGCCGCATCACTGCGGAATACCTGCCGGACATCAATCGCAGCCTCTCCAACGACGCAAGCGGTCATACGAACTCCCTCTTCCCGGTGTGGGGAGCAGCGGCTGAGCCGAGCCATCAGGACGTCACCCGATTCCTCATGACGCTGGGACAGAACCCGGAGGGGTACGCAGCGGTAGAGATCGGCCAAAAGGCCTACATGGCGAACCTGATGGACTATCACCTCGACCCACGGATCTCTGATGCCAGTCGGTATACAGACGACTTGAAGCTGACCGTGTCGGAGATCGCGGAGCGGTCCGGCGAGGTCTCCGGAATGCTCACCATCGGTCGACAGGAGTCGATTTACGGGCCGGCCGACGAAGAGGACAAGGATTACAACGACGCCATGAACAGCATCAAAACCGGCATCTCCGGAGGTGTCGGAATCGGGGTCGGCGTGGGTGCAACGTTTATTTCGAGCCCCGTCGGCGGTGCCGTGGCGGCAGGGGCTACCGAGACCGTCACCTCTTTGATGCTGGATCAGGTGTTCAAGGATTTCGAGTCGAACGCAAAGGACGAGGCAGGAAAAAAGGGTGGAGATCATTGGGACGCCGCCCTACGCCAAACCGTAGCTCACGGCGACACGGCCGCTCAGATTGCAGCGCTCCGACACCGCAAGGAGCAGTTGGACGACCTCAGAGTCAGCGCGCGCGAAGGTTCCAGGGACGGGTTCCTGGGGTCCAGTCCTCAAGCGCACGGAATGGCTCCGGACATGAGGACCGAGATCTGATGCTGTTCACGACGCTTAGGATCGCCGTCTCGGCGACGGCTGTGTTGGCGCTGTCGGGTCTCGTCGGCTGCTCTCCCGGTGAGGAAATCCGCAGCTACAAAGCCCCAGATGACCTTTGCAACATCGAAGTGGAACCAACTCTGTTGGAGCCGTTCCTGCCGCCGGGGCGGAGCTTGGATGTCGAATCGGGTACCAGATGGGCCGAGACCGGAAACTGCACTCTCTCTGCCGACGGACACCGATTCCTTACCGTGGGATGGGAGTGGGGAGTACAGGCGGACTCCCTGTATGACGTCGCCGCTCGACAAGACGGTCTCGGACCGTATGAGCCTGAGCACAAGCAGAGGTACTTGCACGCCGGCAACGGCGCGATCGGCCAGGTCAACTGCCACGTGACGACAAGCCCCGAGAGTCCTGCCCTGACAACCGTGATCCGTCTGGACGATCTGGTGAAGCCAGACGCCCCCGCCATGCTGCGGTTGATCACCGCCTATACGGAGGCGGTCAGGGAATCGGGATTGTGTGAGAAGTGGCGGCCGTCAGCTGCCGTCCCGTAGGTCCGTGGGGGCGGTGGGGTGGAGTTGGATGTGGGAGAAGGAGACGGTGCAGCCGGGGCCGGTGGGGGACTGGGTGAGGAAGCCGATGCGGGCGGTGGCGGGGTCGGTGCGCAGGCGGAAGGTGCGGACGAAGGTCCAGGAGTCACCGGAGGCGGACGCGTGGAAGGCGAACGCGGAGCCGACGCGCGAGACGCGGAGCCAGACGACCCCGCCGGGGACGACGAACGCGTTCGCGTCGTCGGAGTGGTCACGCGTGACGACCGTGCAGACCGTGGGCAGCGCGGGCGACCGCTCGTAGCAGAGCTTCGCCCAGTCACGGGACCCGCCGTCCACGTACAGCACCCCCGCGTCGAAGTCCGCCCCGAACCCGACCGCGACCCGCGCGACCAGCTGGAAGTCCCCCGCCGGCGGCGTCCCGAGCAGCCGGGGCGCGTCGGACGCGCAGGACACCGCGTCCCCGCCCGGCGGCACGAACCGGTCCTGCCCCGCCCCGGCCCGCCCGCTCAGCACCCCGTCCTCGTACGCCCACTCCCCCGGCGGCCCCTCCGCCTGCAGCTCGAACGGCACCTCGGGAATCCGGATGATCATGCTCATGTCCGCACCGTAGCTCCGCGGCCCGGCCCCGGCAAGACGCCCTCCGGACCGCGGTCCGATGAGAGCCGGATGAGAAAACTCACGAAAAGCCGCAGATCAGGAACACACACCACGTCCCGTACGTCCCCGTGTGGGATGAACAAGACGATCAGGCGTGCCTCCGTCTTCACGCTGCTCCTGGTCCTCGCCCTCCTCGGGCGGGCGACATGGGTGCAGTTCTACGAGTCCGAGGCACTCGCGGACAACGACCACAACCGGCGGAAGGTCATCGCGCAGTACGCGCACCCGCCGGGCGACATCATCGTGGCCGGCAAGGCGGTCACCGGAGCGGAGAGGACGAAGGGCGGAGACCTCGCGTACAAGCGGGCCTACGTCGACGGCGACCTGTACTCGGCGGTGACCGGGTTCAGCTCGCAGATCTACGGGGCCACCCAGCTGGAAGGCGTCTACCAGGACGTCCTGGACGGCTCCGACCAGCGGGTCCGCTCGGTGATGGACACGGCCAACGGCGAGCCGGGCAAGCCGGGGAACGTGATCACGACGATCGACCCCGCCGTGCAGAAGGCCGCCTACGACGCCCTCGGCGACAAGAAGGGCGCGGCGGTCGCGATCGACCCGGCGAGCGGCGAGATCCTCGGCATGGTCAGCACCCCGTCGTACGACCCCGGCGTGTTCGCCGGGAACTCGACCGACGACTCCAGGGCCTGGGACGCGCTGGAGAAGGACAAGGACAAGCCGCTGGTCAACCGGGCGCTCAAGCAGGCCCTCGCCCCCGGCTCGACCTTCAAGCTGGTCGTCGCCGCGGCGGCCCTGGAGGACGGCATCTACGCGAACGTCGACGAGCCGACCGACAGCCCCGACCCGTACACCCTGCCCGGCACGTCGACCGTGCTGCGGAACGAGAGCGCGAGCGCGCCCTGCGAGAACGCGACGCTGCGCACCGCGCTGCAGTACTCCTGCAACAACGTCTTCGCGAAGCTCGCCGACGACCTCGGCCGGGACAAGCTGAGGAAGACGGCGGAGGCGTTCGGCTTCAACGACACCGAGCAGGACGTGCCGGTGCGGGCCGCGAAGAGCAACTACCCGGACAAGGCCGACCCGGCGCAGACCGGTCTGACGGGCATCGGCCAGTTCGAGGTCACCGCGACCCCGCTGCAGATGGCGATGGTGTCCGCGACGATCGCGAACGGCGGCGTCCAGGCGGGCCCGCACATGGCCTCGCAGGTCACCGACTCCGGCGGCGACGTCGTCGAGGACCTGGCCGGCCAGGCGAAGGAGAGGACCAGGCGGGTCGTCGGCAAGGACACCGCCGACCAGCTGAGGTCGGCGATGCGGACGGTCGTCGAGCAGGGCACCGGTGTCAACGCCCGCATCGCCGGGGCGACCGTCGGCGGCAAGACCGGCACCGCGCAGAACGGTGTGAACAACAGCAACAACCCGTACGCCTGGTTCACGTCCTACGCCGACGGCGGCGACGGCAAGCAGGTCGCCGTCGCGGTGCTCGTCGAGTCCTCGGACGCCCGGCGCGACGAGATCAGCGGCAACGGGCTCGCCGCGCCGATCGCGAAGGCGATGATGCAGGCCGCGCTGCGGTGAGTGGCGCGGAGGGGCCGCTCACCGCGGCGGCCCCTCCGCGGACCCCGGTCAGCGCACGCCGAAGAGCTGCTCGATCGGGTTGATGGCGAAGTAGACGACGAAGAGCCCGGCCGTCAGCCACAGCAGCCAGTGCACCTCGCGGGCCTTGCCGAGCACCGCCTTGATCAGCACGAAGGCGATGAATCCCGCCCCGATGCCGTTCGTGATCGAGTACGTGAACGGCATGACCGCGATGGTCAGGAACGCGGGCACCGCGAGTTCGAACCGCTCCCAGTCGATGTGGCGGACCTGGGTCATCAGCAGGAAGCCGACCACGACGAGCGCGGGCGCGGCGGCCTGCGCGGGGACGACCGTGGCGAGCGGGGTGAGGAACAGCGCGAGCGCGAAGAGCCCGCCGGTCACCACGGAGGCGAAGCCCGTCCGCGCGCCCTCGCCGACGCCGGCCGCGGACTCGATGTAGGAGGTCGCGGAGGAGGCGGAGGCCGCGCCGCCGGCGGCCGCGGCGGCCCCGTCGATCAGCAGCACCCGGCTGAGGTGCGGCACCTTGCCGTCCTCGTCGAGCAGCCCGGCCTCGTTCGAGACGCCGACGACCGTGCCCATGGTGTCGAAGAAGTCGCTGAGGATCAGGGTGAAGACCAGCAGGACGATCGTGACGATCCCGATCTCGCCGAACGCGCCGAACAGGGAGAACGCGCCGATCAGCCCGAAGTCGGGCGCGGCGACGACGTCGTCGGGCACGACGGGGACGGTGAGCCCCCAGGCGAGCGGGTCGATGTCGGCGAGCTGCTCGATGACGATCGCGACGACCGTCATGGCGACGATGGAGAGCAGGATCGCGCCCTTCACCTTGCGCGCCATCAGGGCGACGGTGAGCAGGACGCCCAGGCAGAAGACGAGGATCGGCCAGCCGGAGAGCTGACCGCCGATGCCCAGCTGGACGGGGACGGAGCCGGTCTCGCCGGGGATGCGGGTGGCGAAGCCGGCGTCGATGAGGCCGATGAACGCGATGAACAGGCCGATGCCGACGCTGATGGCCTGCTTCAGGGCGGCCGGGATGGCGTGCATGATCGCCTCGCGCAGCCCGGTCACCACGAGCAGGCAGATCAGCAGCCCCTCGATGACGACCAGGCCCATCGCGTCCGGCCAGCTCATCAGCGGGGCGATCTGGAAGGCGACGACGGCGTTCAGTCCGAGCCCGGCGGCCAGCGCGAGCGGCAGGTTGCCGCCGACGCCCATGATCAGCGTCATCACGGCGGCGACCAGCGCGGTGGCGGTGACGAGTTCGGCGCCGTCGAGCTTGTTGCCGAACTTGTCCTCGGCGGTGCCCAGGATGATCGGGTTGAGGACGAGGATGTAGGCCATCGTGAAGAACGTGGCGAAGCCGCCGCGGACCTCCCGGGCGAGGGTCGAGCCGCGCTCGGATATGCGGAAGAAGCGGTCCAGCGGGCTCGCCGGGCGGGGGGCGGGCTCCCCGCCGGACGCGGCGGCGTCGCCGGGGCCGGGACTCGGCGGGACCGGCGGCTCGGTGACCTTCTCGGACATGACGGTGCTCCTCGTGATGTGCTGGTCCGTACGGCCTCGCGCGCGTGCGGGTGCGGGCGCCGGGGTGGGGGGCCGTGGTGGCCGCATTGTTTCCGGGGCGCCGTCCGCCCGTGTAAGCGGCGTGTTACGCCCAGGGGAACGAATGTCCGGCCGTCGGACGGAAGTCCCCACCGGTCCCGCATTCCGCGCGGTTCCCGCACAGGTGTACGCCGAACGGGTCGTGTCACAGGTTCAAGGAACCGTAAAGCGGAGCCGTTCGTTGCCGTGGCATGACCGCAATGACCTCCGGCTCGAACCTTCCGCTCCCCACCGCCCGCGTGGCGGTGGACGTCGCCGCGCCCGTGCGGCTCGACGTGTCGGGCCTGCTGCTCACCGCCGACGGCAAGGTGCGCTCCGACGACGACTTCATCTTCTACAACCAGCCCGCCGGCCCCGGCGTGACCCACCGCTCGGGGGGCGGCGCCGCGCCCGACGCGATCGTGGTGGACACCTCCGCCCTGCCGCCCGGCATCGAGAAGATCGTGGTGACCGCGAGCCCGGACGCGGCGGGCCAGACCTTCCAGGGCATCGAGCCCACGGCCACGGTGCGCAACGCGGACGACGGCAGCGCGATCGCCACCTTCACCCCGCCGCAGCTCGGCACGGAGACCGCGCTGGTCGTCGTCGAGCTCTACCTGCGGGGCGGCGCGTGGAAGGTCCGCGCCGTCGGCCAGGGGTACGCGAACGGTCTCGCGGGCATCGCCACCGACTTCGGGGTGACGGTCGAGGAACCCGCCCCCGCGGCGGCCCCCGCGGCCCCTGCCGCCCCGGTCGCGCCGCCGGTCACCCAGGCCCCGCCCGCGCCCGCCGCCCAGACCCCGCCCACTCCCCCGGCGCCCGCCCCCGCCGCCCCGCCGGCCGGCGCGGGGAAGATCAATCTCGACAAGGGCCGGGTCAGCCTCCAGAAGAACCAGACGGTGTCCCTCGTCAAGGGCGGCCGCCCGCTGCTCTCGGGCGTCAAGATGGGCCTCGGCTGGGAGCCCGCCTTCCGCGGCAAGGACATCGACCTCGACGCGTCCGTCATCGCCTACGGCCCGCAGCGCAACCACATCGAGAGCTGTTATTTCGGCAGGCTGCAGATCCTGAACGGGGCGGTCCAGCACTCCGGCGACAACCTCACCGGCGAGGGCGCGGGCGACGACGAGGTCATCACCGTCCACCTCGGCGCGCTCCCCGACACCGTCACCGGCCTCGTCTTCGTCGTGAACTCCTTCACCGGCCAGAAGTTCACCGAGGTCGCCAAGGCCTACTGCCGCCTCATGGACGGCACCACCGGCGAGGAACTCGTCCGCTTCGACCTCACCGGCGCGGAGCCGCAGACCGGGGTCATCATGGCGAAGTTCATCCGCCAGTTCTCCGGCGAGTGGGAGATGACGGCGATCGGCGACTTCGTGAAGTCCCGAACCGTACGGGGCATGGTGAAGCCGGGAGCGGCGGCGCTGTAGGCGACGGCGGGGCGAGATCGGCTCCGCCGTGGGAGGTCGACGCTGACGCCCCGCCGGCGAAGAATCTCAGCCCGGCCGGCGCTTGAGGCCGCGCGGGCGCAGCCCGTGCACGCGCCGCAGGCGCAAAGGGGTGCGCGGGCGCAGCCCTCGCACCCCCACGCCCCCGTGCCCTAACCCTCGCGGAGGGACCTCGCCTTGAACGCCGCCTTGCGCGCCTCCTTGGCCACCCTCTTGTCCGGATGCAGGCGCCCCATCGCATCGAGCACATCCGCCGTCGCGGGATGCTCGACCTTCCACGCCGCGTCGAAGAACCCGCTGTGCTGCGCGGCCAACCCCTCCACCAGCCCCTGCAGCTCGTCCGAGTTCCCCTCCGCAGCCAGCTGCGCCGCCACCGTGTCGACGGTCAGCCAGAACACCATCGACTCCGGCGGGGCGGGCACCTCCCCGAGCCCCCGCTCGGTGAGCCAGACCCGCGCCAGCCCCCCGAGGTGCGGATCGTCGAGCACGGCCCGCACCGCGGGCTCCGCGGACACCGCCACGAGCGCCAGCGCCTGCTGCGCGTCCAGCCGCCGCAGCGGCCCGCCCTCGTCGTCCCCGCGCGCCGCCGCCAGCAGTTCGGCCGCCGCCGCGACGGGCTCCCGCCGCACCACCCACTGCTCGATCTCGGCCCGCGCCGCCGCGGGCGGGAACCCGGCCACCCCGTCGAGCAGCACCTCCGCCCCCTTGTCGGCCAGCTCGCCGACGACCGGCGCATCGACGCCGGACTCGATCAGCCGGGCCCGGATGCCATAGAGGCCGAGCGGCGTGAGCCGGACCATCCCGTAGCGGGAGACGTCCTCCTCCGCGTCCGGGAGCGCCGCCGGCTCCTCGTCCGCCTCGGCCATCAGCTCCTCGTCGATCGGCCGGAACTCCACGAGTCCGGACGGCTCCAGGATCCGGAACTGGTCGTCGAGCCGCATCATCGCGTCGGAGACCTGCTCCAGAACGTCGTCCGTGGGCTCCCCCATGTCGTCCGGGACGATCATCGACGCGGCGAGGGCCGGCAGCGGGACGGGCAGGTCGCCCGCGCCGCCCTCGGAGACGGTCAGCAGGTAGAGGTTGCCGAGGACGCCCTCCAGGAAGTCGGTCTCGTTCTCGGGGTCCCAGTCGAGCGCGGCGAAGTCGATCTCGCCGTTGTCGTCGACGGCGAGGTCGAGGTCCTCGAGGTCGGGGACGACGGCGTCGGCGAGCACGGTCTCCAGTGCGCCGAGCCAGAGCGCGAGCACGTCACCCGGGCTGCCGGAGGTCAGCGCGGCCAGCTCCTCGCCCGCGACGACGGCGGACTCGGCCTCGCCGCCGTCCTCCGCGCCGTCGCCGTCCGCGCCCTCCTCGACGATCTCGACGAGCCCGGTGTCGACGGCGACCCGCCACGCCTCACTCGCGTAGGCCTCGCCGCCCTCGTCGCCGGCCAGATCCAACTCGGCTGCCGCTGCGCCGAGTTGGGCCTCGATCAGCTCGCCGCCGGCGTCGACCCGGGTCGCGGGCCCGGCCCAGCGGGCCAGCCGCACGGCGCGGACGAGCAGCGGGGCGGCCAGGGCCTCCCTGGCCAGCTCGGCCTCGGAGGGCAGCCGGACCGGCGGCAGGGTGGGGCGGTCTGCGGACATCAGGGGTGTTCTCCTCGCGGGTCAACGGCGGTGCGCGCCCCAGCGTAGACGGGTTTCACCCCTTCCCGTCCGGTTCATGTGCTCATCGGCCGGGACCCGTTCGACGGCCGCGGCCGGCCCCCGCGCACCCGGGCGGACGTGGCCGGCTCAGCCCGCGATCAGCCGGCTCGCCGCGGCCGCCGCCGGGCTCCCGGCGAGCAGCGCCTCCGTCAGTTCGTCGCCCGCCGCGCGCAGGGCCGCGTCGTCCATCGGGCCGAGGGCGTCGAGGACGAAGAACGCGCGGGTGGTCTCGTGCGTGAGCCGGGTACGGACGCACTGCCGCCAGTTCCAGCGGCGGCAGGTGACACCGGCGTCGTCCCGCCAGACGACCTCGCCGGGGACGGGGTGCTCGACGCCGCCGCCGGTCTCGAACGGCTCGTCACCGTCGGCGCGAACCAGCCGGGGCGGGCCGCTGTAGTGGTCGAGGTCCTCGCCGCCGAGGGGCACGGCGTGGGCGACGGAGACCGCGTTGTACACGTCGGTGAGCCGGTCCACGCGCGGCAGCCCGTCGGGGGCGCGGCGGATCAGTGCCTCGGCGCTGGGCCGGGTCTTCTGCGGCTTGGCGCCGAACGCCTTGAACGCCTCGCGCCAGGCGGCGAGATGGGGGTGCTCCTCGGGCTTCGCGTGAGCGAGCCACGCGCCGGCCCGCTCCTCGGCGGCGGCGAGCAGCTTCTCGCTCGCCTCGTCGCTCGGACCGGGGACGAGGCCGTCGACGCGGATGACGAGCGCACGGTAGTCGGGGCGCAGCGCGCGGACCGCGGGGTCGACGATCACCGTGTCGAGCCAGTCGGCGAGTTCGGCTGCGGTCGCAGGGCTCACGACGGACCTCCAGAAGTTCATCAGGTTGCACTCGATGTCCTGTGGAGTGTACCGGTCGTGATGAGCGCGCGGAGTCGTCGCGCGTGACCAGGAGTGAGCGGTGGAATCCGGGAGACCCGACGGGCATGACGGCCACAGCGAACGACTCCCCCACCTCGCTGCCGAAACGTTCGTGGTGGGCGGTACTCAAGCGGACAGCGAAGGAATTCGCAGGTGACGACCTCCCGGACCGGGCGGCCGCGTTGACCTACTACGGCGTCCTCTCCCTCTTCCCGGCCCTGCTGCTCCTGGTCTCCGTCCTGGGCTTCGTCGGGGAGTCGGCGACCAGGACGCTGCTCGACGGCGTCAAGAAGCTGGCTCCCGGGCCCACCCGGGAGATCCTCGGCAACGCCGTGACCGATCTGCAGGGCGCGGGCGGGACGGGCGGCGTGCTCGCCATCTTCGCGTTCGCGGGCGCGCTCTGGTCGGCCTCGGGGTACGTGGCCGCGTTCATGCGGGCCGCGAACTCGGTCTACGACCTGCCCGAGGGGCGGCCGATCTGGAAGCTGACGCCGCTGCGGATCGGTCTGACCGTGCTCCTCATGACGCTCGCGGCGCTGAGCGCGACGATCGTCGTCTTCACCGGGCCGCTGGCCGAGGAGGTCGGCGACTGGATCGGGCTCGGCGAACAGGCCGTGCAGGTCTGGGACATCGCCAAGTGGCCGGTGCTCATCCTGCTCGTCGTGCTGATGATCGCCCTGCTGTACTGGGCCGCGCCGAACGTCCGCGGGCGCGGGCTGCGGTGGATCAGCCCCGGCAGCTTCCTCGCCGTCGTCCTGTGGCTGGCCGCGTCGGCCGGGTTCGCGCTGTACGTCGCCAACTTCGCCTCGTACAACCGGACCTACGGCGCGCTCGCCGGGCCGATCGTCTTCCTCGCCTGGCTGTGGCTGACCAACCTGGCGATCCTCCTCGGCCTGGAGTTCGACGCCGAGCTGGCCCGGGCCCGCGCCATCAACGACGGCCACGACGAGGACGACGAGCCGTACGTCGAGCCCCGCGACACCCGCGCCTGGCCCCGCCAGCTCCGCCGCGAGGCGGCGGAACGCAAGGAGGCGGAGGAGGCCGAGGCGCGCGAGGCCGAGGCGGCGGACGACGGCGACCTCGCGGCGTCCGACCGCCCCGGCCTCCGCAAGGCGGAACCGGGCAAGAACGCCTGACCACCGGCGGCCCCACCCCGACACACCGACGCCCCGCAGACCCGGATCTGCGGGGCGTCTCCACGCGAGCACCAGGCCACCGGGAACGGTCCCGCGACGCCGCACGTAAGTGGAGCGCCCTGCCACAGGCCACAGGCGCGGCGCGGGCTGCCGGACACACCCGCGCCCCGCAAGTCGTTGCCCTGCGGGGCGCGCGAACGAGCGGCAGGCGTACCGGGAACTCCCGCAACGCCGCGCGAGGGTGAGCGCCCGGCACAGGCACCGCGAGCCCCGGGCGCGCAGGTCCCCGGACGCGCCGGCGCCCCGCGGACCGGGGTCTGCGGGGCGTCGGGCGTGAGGGTGGCGAGGGGGTCAGCTGCGCCAGTTGCGGAGGGGGTTGCGGGAGCGGGCCGCCGCGCGCCTGCGCCGCTGGCGCAGGACCGCCGCCAGGACGATCGCCGCACCGCCGACCGCGAGCAGGACCGTGCGGTTGTCACGGGCCCGGCCCGCGAGCGCCTTGGCCTGCTCCTGGACCTGGTCCGGGGTGCGCTCCTGGACGGCCTGCGCGGCCTGCCCGGCCCGCTGCTGCACCACCTGCGAGGCCGCTCCGGCCTTCTCCTGCACCACGTGGGAGGCCACCCCGGCCTTCTCCTGGGCGACGTGCGTCGCCTGGCCGACCTTGGCCTGCACCCGGTCGCGGACCTCCGCGACCTTGAGCTTGGCGTTGATCTTCGCCTCGGCCGCCTTCTCCTGGGCGCGCGCCTTCACATCGGCCCGGCCCGCCAGCTCCTCGACGGTGTCGCCGAGTCGCTTGCGCTTCTGTTCGAGCTCCGCGCGGAGCTCCTCCGGGGTGCTGTCCGGCGAGTTCCCGGCCGTGCCGCCCCCGGCGCTGTGATCGGTCATCGGTGCGCCCTCTCCTTGATCTCGTCGACGTCGGCCTTGACCCCGGCGATGGCCGCTTCCGGCTTCGCGGGGGTGGCCTGCTGGATCTGCTTGCGTCCGGTGACCGCGAGCACCCCCGCGACGGCGAACAGCAGCACCGTCACGATGAGCGCGGCCAGCCACACGTCCATGACCAGCGCGAGCGCGGCGATGACGGTGGCCGCCAGCGCCATCAGGCCGACGTAGGCGATCGCACCGGCCGAGGCGAAGAGACCTCCGCCCACGCCGGCCTTCTTGCCCTTCTCCGTCAACTCCGCTGTCGCCAGGCGCAGTTCCTGCCGCACCAGATCGGACATCTGCTCGGTGGCCTGCTTGACCAGCTCTCCGACCGACTGTTCGGCCATGACGCGTCGCCTCCCTACACGCTTGGTCTCGGACGAGCGGCGGGTACCCGGAGCGGAGTCGCTTACCCCTCCTCGGGACGGCGCGTGGGAGCACGCGAGCGGCCCGCGTCGGACATCGACGCGGGCCGCTCGTCAAGAACCGTGCGCACAGGGTCAGTTGTGCGCGTGCAGAACCTCGTTCAGGCCGCCCCAGACCGCGTTGTTCGGCCGCGCCTCGACCGCGCCGGTGACCGAGTTGCGGCGGAAGAGGATGTGGGACGCGCCGGAGAGCTCGCGCGCCTTGACGACCTGGCCGTCGGGCAGCGTGACCCGGGTGCCGGCCGTGACGTAGAGCCCGGCCTCGACGACGCACTCGTCGCCGAGCGCGATCCCCACGCCCGCCTCCGCGCCGACCAGGCAGCGCTCGCCGATGACGATCCGGACGTTGCCGCCGCCGGAGAGCGTGCCCATCGTGGACGCGCCGCCGCCGATGTCGGAGCCGTCGCCCACGACGACGCCCGCCGAGATCCGGCCCTCGACCATCGACGTGCCGAGCGTGCCCGCGTTGAAGTTGACGAAGCCCTCGTGCATGACGGTCGTCCCGGCCGCGAGGTGCGCGCCGAGCCGCACCCGGTCGGCGTCGGCGATCCGCACGCCGGACGGGGTGACGTAGTCGGTCATCCGCGGGAACTTGTCGACGGAGGTGACCTGCAGGTGCAGGCCCTCGGCGCGCGCGTTGAGCCGCACGGTCTCCAGCTGGTCGACGGCGACCGGGCCGAGCGAGGTCCAGGCGACGTTGGCGAGCAGCCCGAAGAGCCCGTCGAGGTTCTGCCCGTGCGGGCTGACCAGCCGGTGCGAGAGCAGGTGCAGGCGCAGGTAGGCGTCGTGCGCGTCGAGCGGCTTGTCCTCCAGCGAGGCGATGACCGTGCGCACGGCGACGACCTCCACCCCGCGGCGGGCGTCGGGCCCGACCGCCTTCGGCGCGGCCGCGCCGAGCAGCTCGGCGGCCTGCTCCGCGCTCAGCCGCTCGGTCCCGGCCGGGCCGGGCGCGTCGGTCAGCTCGGGCGCGGGGAACCAGGTGTCGAGCACGGTGCCGTCGGCGGCGAGGGTGGCGAGTCCGGCGGCGACGGCGCCGGTGGTGCGGGAGCTGTGCGATTCGGTCATGCGAGAAAACTAACCGGGCGCGCGCGGTGGAGGCGAACCGGTCCCACGGTGCGGCCCGCCCCGCGCGGCGCCCGGCTCAGCCCCGCGCTCCCTTCGCGTCGACGACGGCGGTGGCGAGGACGACGTGCTCGAGGGTCACGTCGCCGGCCCGGTGGCCCTGTTCGTTTCGCTTGGCGCCCGAGGGGAGGGTGAACCACACCGAATGGTCGCGCGTGACCACCGTCCGGTCGCCCAGGAAGGCGAAGCCGTCCGGGGCGAACAGGTACTCCGCCCGCGTGTTCGGGATCTGTCCGGGCCAGGTCACGGCGACGGCCCGGCGTCCCGCCGCGTCCGTCACCAGGCGGTCGGCCACGTCGACGCCTGGCACAGTGGCCAAGGCCCGGAACAGCTTCGCCTGTCCTTGGGGAACCGTCGGCCAGGTCCCGACGAGGATGCCCATCGCGCGCAGCGTGTGCTGCGTCCGCGTCTCGCGGGAGTCGCTCGGGTAGAACTCCCTCACCCGGTTCAGGACCTCCGCCGGGTCGTCGGGCAGCGCACCCAGGAAGCGCACGCGTTCGCGCACCGAGCGGTAGTCGGTGTCCGACGGGTCCTGCTCGGCGGCGAGGTCCACGTACGGCGCCCACTCCTCCACCGGTCGGAGCGGCTCCTTCGAGGGCTGGGAGAGTCCCCCCTCGGCGTCGGGCACCCACACCACTCCCCCGTTGCTCGTGCGGCTGTACAGCCACTGGTCGTCCCGCGGCTCCGTGAACGGGTCGTCCTCCACCGTCCGTGCCGCACGCTCCAGGAGCGCCGCCGTGTCGCCCAGCGGCAGCGGCTCGACGGCCACCTCGCCGGCGCGGCTCCGTCCGTCGGGTCCGCCGACGAGCTGGGTCGTCAGGAGCGCCGTCGCGACCGCCGCCGCCGCGCCGGCGACGGCGAGCCTGCGGCTGAGGTGGAACCGCCGCCCGGACGCCCCCGCCGCCTCCAGGAGGCGCGCGCGGCCGGGGGCGAGGGTGGCCCGGTCGGGGACGGGCGCGTCGGCGCGCAGCTCGCGCACCCGGGTCGTCTCGTCCATGGTCACGACACCTCCGAGGTCTCGAAGCGGAACGCGGGATCGTCGCCGAGCGCCCTGCGGACGGTGCGCCGGGCGCGGTTCAGGCGGGAGCGGACGGTGCCGAGCGGGATGCCGAGCGCCTCGGCGACCTCCTGGTAGGAGAGGTCGGCCCAGGCGACGAGCAGCAGTACGTGCCGGTCCCGCGCCGACAGCGCGGCGAGCGCCCCGGCGAGCGGCGCCTGCGCGGAGACCCGCGCGTCGGACCGGTCGGTCCACGACTCGGCCACGGGGTCGTGCCCGGTCCGGGCGAACGCGCGCAGCGCGCGCTCCTCGCCGCGGCGGTGCCGGCCGATCAGGTTCGCGGCGATGCCGTAGAGCCAGGGCCGCGCGTTGCGCCGGCCCAGGTCGTAGCGCCCGCGGGTGCGGAACGCGATGAGGAAGGTGTCGGCGGTGAGGTCGTCCGCCGCGCCCTCCCCGAGGCGGCGGGCGGCGTACCGGTGGATGTCGGGCGCGTACCGGTCGTAGAGCCGGGCGAAGAGTTCGGGCTGCTCCAGGGACTGGCGGACGGTCTCGGCGTCGTCGTCCTCGGCGGCCGGGGGTCCGGTCACGGGGCCTCCTGGCGGGGTGCGGGCGGGTCGGGTCGCCTGCTGTTGCCCGCAGCCCGCCGAAAGGTTCACACACCGACGGGAGAGCGCGTCAGTGCGCCCCGCCCAGGTTGAGCAGCACCACCCCGCCGATGACGAGCGCGATCCCCGCGAGCTTCACCGCGCTCGCGGACTCGCCCAGGAAGACCATGCCGATGGCCGCGACCGCCGCCGTGCCGACACCCGCCCAGATCGCGTAGGCGGTGCCGACGGACATCGACTTGAGGGTCTGCGCGAGCAGCGAGAACGCGAGCAGGTAGCCGACGACGGTGACCACCGAGGGCCACAGCCGGGTGAACCCCTCGCTGTACTTCATGGCGGTGGTGCCGGCCACCTCGGCGGCGATGGCGGCGGCGAGCAGGACGTAGGGCATGGGCCAGAGCGTACGCAGCCCGCACCCCGCCTCAGCCCGTGCGGGCGAGGAACGCGTCGATCTCGTCGCGGCGGGCGAGCGAGGGCTGGGCGCCGGGCCGGGTGGTGGACAACGCGGCCGAGGCGGACGCCCAGCGCACGGCCGCCTCCAGCGCGAGGCCCTCGGCGAGCGCGACGGCGAGCGACCCGCAGAAGGAGTCGCCGGCCGCGGTGGTGTCGACCGGCTCGACCCGGTGCGCGGGCAGGTGCAGGGCCGCCCCGCCCTCGACGAGCAGCACACCGTCCCCGCCGAGGGTGACGACGACGGCCTCCGCGCCGCGCAGCCCGCGCGCGGCCTCGGCGGCCTCGTCCAGGGTGTCGAAGCCGCGATGGCCGGTGAGGGCGGCCAGCTCGGTGCGGTTGGGGACGAGCAGGTCGACGCGGGGCGGCAGGACCGCGCCGGGCACGGCGGGGGCCGGGTTCATCAGGACCAGGCCGCCGGACAGGCGCGCGGCGGCGTGGTTCGCCTCGTCGGGCACCTCCTGCTGCAGGACGGTGACGGCGGCGGAGGCGAGCACCTCGCGGGCGGCCTCGATGTCGGCGGGCGTGAGCCGCCCGTTCGCGCCGGGGCTGACCACGATGGTGTTCTCGCCGGGCCCGTCGACGGCGATGAGCGCCCGCCCGGTCGGCACGCCGGGGGTGCGCAGCAGGTGCGAGACGTCGACGCCCTCGCCCCGGACCGCGTCCGTCATCAGCGCGGCGGCGTCGTCCTCGCCGACCCGGCCGACCATCGCGACCCGGCCCCCGGCCCGGGCGGCGGCGACGGCCTGGTTGGCGCCCTTCCCGCCGGGGTGCTGGGCGATGTCCCCGCCAAGGACGGTCTCGCCGGGCACGGGGTGGTGCGGCACCGGCACGACGAGGTCGAGGTTGAGACTGCCGACTACTGCGATCAACGGAGCACGTCTTTCGGGAGAGGGGTCCTCGGGAGAGGAGGGCTTCGGGACGGCCGGGCCTCGGGCGCGGGGCCGCTGCCGGCGTCGGCCCGCACGTCCCGGTGCGGCACAATCGTGGGGAACACGTTCTCACAGGTCGGGCGCCCCACCTCCGCCACCGGCCCACCACCCCCGGAGACCCCCGTGGCCCCTTCCCCCCTCGTGCTCGACAGCGATCCCGGGCTCGACGACGCCGTCGCGCTCCAGTACCTGCTCGGCACGGGCCTGTGGGACCTGAAGGCGTTCACCGCGGTCGGCGGCAACGTCCCCCTGGACCTGACCTACCGCAACGCCCGCGCGCTCGCCCGCGCGATGCGCATCGAGCACGACGTCCCCGTGTACCGGGGCGCCGGCCGTTCGATCAGCCGGATCAGCCTCGACTCCGGCGGCTTCCACGGCGGCAACGGCCTCGGCGACGTCGAGCTGCCGGACGGGACCGTGCCCGAGCGGACGGAGAGCGCCGTCGCGGCGATCATCCGGCTGTCGAAGGAGTACGAGGGCGAGCTGACGCTGGTGGCGACGGGCCCGCTGACGAACGTGGCGATCGCGCTCGTCGAGGACCCGCACCTCGCCCGCCGGCTGAGGAAGCTCGTCTTCATGGGCGGCGCGGTCCGGGGCGGGAACATCACCCCGGTCGCCGAGTTCAACGTCTGGGCGGATCCCGAGGCGACCGACATCGTGGTCAGCAGCGGCGTCCCGTTCACGATGGTCGGCCTGGACGCGACCCACGGCTGGCGGTTCACCGCCGAGCACCTGGCCCGCCTGGACGCGGCCGGGCCCGGCCAGGAATTGACCGCCCGCTTCCTGCGCGCCTACCTCGCCTCGTACGCCGCGGTCGGCGAGCCGGACTGCCCGCTGCACGATCCGCTGGCGGTCGGCGTCGCCGCGGACGAGTCGTTCGTGACCGCCGCGGAGGGCACCGTCGTCGTGGAGTGCTTCAGCGAACTCACCCGCGGCCAGACCGTGTTCATGCCGCAGGGCTCCGCACGCGCCTTCGCCTACGGAGACACCCTCAAGGCCCGCGCCCTGCACACCGGCCGCGTCGCGCTCGGCACCGGGCCGCGCGACTTCAGCACCCACTTCACCGAAACCCTCTTGAAGTACCCCACCGCCTGACCCCCGCCCGGCCACGCCGCCGACCTGGGCTAATGTGCCGCGCATGGCAGAGCACACAGGGTGGGGACCCCAGGGCCCGCAAGGCCCGCACGGCGCGTACGGCCCGTACGGGCCCTACGGCGGCTGGGCGCCGCCACCGCCGAAGCCGGGCGTGGTGCCGCTGGCGCCGTTCGGGGTCGGCGAGGTCCTCGGCGGCTCCTTCTCCGCCCTCGGGCGCGGTTTCGGAGCGCTCCTGGGCGTCTCCTCGATCGCCGGCCTGGTGGTCGTCGTGTTCGCCGCGGGGACCGGTCTGCTGGCCGGGTGGACGGTATGGGACCAGGCGCGGGCCGTCTTCGACCCGCCCTACGGCACCGACCCGTCGACCGCGGACGTCACCGCGACGGCCGTCGCGTTCGGGCTGTGGTTCCTCGCCGTCTCACTGGTCGGCCTGGCCGCCCTGGCCCTGGTCCACGCGGCCTGCCTGGTGGTGCTCCAGGACACGGTGCTCGGCCTGAAGCCCCGCTTCGGCGAGGTGTGGCGGCGGTCCACGGCGCGCTTCTGGGCCGTGCTGCGCCTGCAGCTGCTCCTCGGCCTGGTCCTGCTCGTGCCGTACCTGCTGATCATGGGCATCGGCGCGGCGGCACTGATCACGACCGGCGACGACCGGGGGCCCTCCGCCGTCGCCGTGATCGGCCTGGTGCTGGCGCTCCTGGCGCTGGGCGTGGCGATGTGCTGGCTGTTCGTCCGCTTCAGCATGGCGGCGTCGGTCGTGGTCCTGGAGGGCGGCCCCGCGGTGCCGGCGCTGCGCAGGTCCGCCCGTCTGGTGCGGGGCGTGTGGTGGCGGACCTTCGGGATCCAGCTCCTGGTGTACGTGATCGCCTCGGTGATGGGGTACATGGTCAGCCTGCCGTTCACCTACGGCGGTGTGCTCGGCGCCCTGGCGATGGCGCCCGAGGACACGTCGGACCCGTCGTCGATGATCCCGCTGATCGCCGTCGCCGGCGTGCTCTACCTGATCGGCACGGTGCTGAGCACGCTGGTCAACATCGTGTTCCCCGTCCTCGCGACCGGCCTGCTCTACGTCGACCGCCGGATCCGCACCGAGGACCTGGCGCCGGGCCTCATGGCGGCGGCCGGCGTCCAGCCGCCCCCCGGCTACCGTCCCCCGGCGCCCCCGCAGCACCTCTGACCGGGCCGTACGGCGGCACGCGGAAGGCCCCCCGGCG
>NZ_JBHWZH010000033.1:0-21843 GCF_042728285.1 Streptomyces sp. NPDC060194
GGCTCCCGTCCCGCCGGTCACGGCCGCCCCCGGTGTGCCGGTACCGCCCGCCCCGGCGGCCCCCGCCACCGCCGCCTCCCCCGCCGCCACCGCGCCCGTCGTCAAGGCGATCGCCAAGAAGTCGGGCGCCCGGAAGAGCGCCGGGAAGACCGCGAAGACGGCGACGTCACCCCGTGCGAAGGCCGGGGCGCCGGCCGCCACAACCCCGGACGACGCTCTGCCCACCGGGCCCACCGGGCCCACCGGGCCCGCGCCCCGCAAGGTACCCGCCCGCAAGGCGACCGCGCGCAAGGCGCCCGCCCCCAAGACCCGCCCCGCGACCGCGCCCCCCGCCGCGCCCGCCCCCCGCGGCCTCGTCGGCCGCATCCCCGTCCTCGACGTCGCCCCCGCCGTCGCCGCCGGTCGCCGCCCGACCAAGGCCGTCCCGGGCGAGACGTTCGAGGTCTCCGCGACCGTCTTCCGCGAGGGCCACGACGCCGTCGCCGCGAACGTCGTCCTCACCGGCCCGGACGGCCGCACGCACCCCTGGGCGCCGATGCGCGAACTCGCCCCCGGCACCGACCGCTGGGGCGCGGACGTCACCCCCGACGCCGAGGGCGCGTGGACGTACCACGTCGAGGCGTGGAGCGACCCGGTCGCGACCTGGCGGCACCACGCGCACATCAAGATCCCCGCCGGGATCGACACCGACCTCGTGCTCGCCGAGGGCGCCGAGCTCTACGAGCGGGCCGCCGCCGGCGTCCCCGAGGACGCCGGCCGCGCCGCCGTCCTGGACGCGGTCACCGCCCTCCGCGACGACGACCGCCCGGCCACCGCCCGGCTCGCCGCCGCCCTCACCCCCGAGGTCGACGCGGCACTGGCCGCGCACCCGCTGCGCGAACTGGTCACCGCCTCCGACCCGCTGCCGCTCAGGGTCGAGCGCCGCCGGGCCCTCTACGGCTCCTGGTACGAGTTCTTCCCCCGCTCGGAGGGGGCCAGGGTGACCGAGTCCGGCGCCGTCCTCAGCGGCAGCTTCGCCACCGCCGCCGAGCGGCTGCCGGCCGTCGCCGCCATGGGCTTCGACGTGCTCTACCTGCCGCCGATCCACCCCATCGGCACCACGTGGCGCAAGGGCCCGAACAACACCCTCTCCCCCGGCCCCGACGACCCGGGCGTGCCGTGGGCGATCGGCTCGGAGGACGGCGGGCACGACGCGATCCACCCCGAGCTCGGCACCTTCGAGGACTTCGACGCGTTCGTCGCCCGCGCCCGCGACCTCGGCCTGGAGATCGCGCTGGACTTCGCGCTCCAGTGCTCCCCCGACCACCCCTGGGTCAAGGAGCACCCGGAGTGGTTCCACCAGCGGATCGACGGGACCATCGCGTACGCCGAGAACCCGCCGAAGAAGTACCAGGACATCTACCCCATCGCGTTCGACAGGGACTTCGAGGGGCTGGTCGCGGAGACCACCCGGGTCCTGCGGGTGTGGATGGACCACGGGGTGCGGATCTTCCGGGTGGACAACCCGCACACCAAGCCGGTGGCGTTCTGGGAGCGGGTCATCGGGGAGGTCAACCGCACCGACCCGGACGTGATCTTCCTGGCGGAGGCGTTCACCCGGCCCGCCATGATGCGGACGCTGGCGCAGATCGGCTTCCAGCAGTCGTACACGTACTTCACCTGGCGTAACGGCAAGGAGGAGCTCACCGACTACCTCACCGAGCTGTCGCGTGAGACGGGCTCGTACATGCGGCCCAACTTCTTCGTGAACACCCCCGACATCCTGCACGCGTACCTGCAGTACGGGGGCCGCCCGGCCTTCGAGGTGCGGGCCGTGCTCGCGGCGACGCTGTCGCCGACCTGGGGCGTGTACGCCGGGTACGAACTCTGCGAAAACACCCCGCTGCGGCCCGGCAGCGAGGAGTATCTGGACAGTGAGAAGTACCAACTACGGCCCCGCGACTGGGCCTCGGCCGAAGGAGAGGGCCGGACCATCGCGCCGCTGATCACCACGCTGAACCGGATCCGGCGGGACAACCCGGCGCTGCAGCAGCTGCGCCGGATCGACTTCCACCACGCCGACAACGACTCGGTCCTGGCGTACTCCAAGGCAGCCGGTCCGGCCCGGGCCGACGAAGAATCGAACACGGTTCTGGTGGTCGCGAATCTCGACCCCCACCACACCCAGGAGGCGACGGTCTCGTTGGACATGCCGCGGCTCGGCCTGGACTGGCACGAGACCGTCCCGGTGCGCGACGAGCTCACCGGCGAGACCTATCACTGGGGCAGGGCCAACTACGTGCGCCTCGATCCGGGGCACCGCCCCGCGCACGTCTTCCGCATCCTGCGACCGTCCTCACCGACCGGAGGGTCACCCACACCATGATCGTCAACGAGCCCGTGCAGGACCTCTTCGAGGACACCCCTGCCAAGGACCGCGACCCCGACTGGTTCAAGCGCGCCGTCTTCTACGAAGTCCTCGTCCGGTCCTTCCAGGACAGCAACGGCGACGGCGTCGGGGACCTGAAGGGCCTGACGGCCAAGCTGGACTACCTCCAGTGGCTGGGCATCGACTGCCTGTGGCTGCCGCCGTTCTTCAAGTCCCCCCTGCGGGACGGCGGTTACGACGTCTCGGACTACACGGCCGTGCTGCCGGAGTTCGGCGACCTGGCGGACTTCGTGGAGTTCGTCGACGCCGCGCACCAGCGCGGGATGCGCGTGATCATCGACTTCGTGATGAACCACACCAGCGACCAGCACGAGTGGTTCCAGCAGTCCCGGTCGGACCCCGACGGCCCCTACGGCGACTACTACGTCTGGGCCGACGACGACAAGCAGTACGAAGAGGCCCGGATCATCTTCGTCGACACCGAGGCGTCCAACTGGACCTTCGACCCGGTGCGCAAGCAGTACTACTGGCACCGCTTCTTCTCCCACCAGCCGGACCTCAACTACGAGAACCCGCGGGTGCAGGAGGAGATCCTCTCGGCGCTGAAGTTCTGGCTGGACCTCGGCATCGACGGCTTCCGCCTCGACGCGGTGCCGTACCTGTACCAGGAGGAGGGCACCAACTGCGAGAACCTCCCGCGCACCCACGAGTTCCTCAAGGTGGTGCGCAAGGAGATCGACGCGCACTACCCGGACACCGTGCTGCTCGCGGAGGCCAACCAGTGGCCCGAGGACGTCGTCGACTACTTCGGCGACTACGCCTCCGGCGGCGACGAGTGCCACATGGCGTTCCACTTCCCGGTCATGCCGCGCATCTTCATGGCGGTGCGCCGCGAGTCGCGCTACCCGGTCTCCGAGGTCCTCGCCAAGACCCCGGCGATCCCGGCCAGTTGCCAGTGGGGCATCTTCCTGCGCAACCACGACGAGCTGACGCTCGAGATGGTGACGGACGAAGAGCGCGACTACATGTACGCGGAGTACGCCAAGGACCCGCGGATGCGGGCCAACATCGGCATCCGCCGGCGGCTCGCCCCGCTGCTCGACAACGACCGCAACCAGATCGAGCTGTTCACCGCCCTGCTGCTCTCCCTGCCCGGTTCGCCGATCCTGTACTACGGCGACGAGATCGGCATGGGCGACAACATCTGGCTGGGCGACCGGGACGCGGTCCGCACCCCGATGCAGTGGACCCCGGACCGCAACGCCGGCTTCTCGTCCTCCGACCCCGGCCGGCTCTTCCTGCCGACGATCATGGACCCGGTCTACGGCTACCAGGTGACGAACGTCGAGGCGTCGATGACGTCCCCGGCCTCGCTGCTGCACTGGACCCGGCGCATGATCGAGATCCGGAAGCAGAACCCGGCCTTCGGGCTCGGCTCGTACACCGAGCTGCCGTCGTCGAACCCGGCCGTCCTCGCGTACCTGCGCGAGCTGCCGTCGACCAACGGCGGCGAGGACGACCTGGTGCTCTGCGTGAACAACTTCTCGCGGTTCCCGCAGCCCACCGAGCTGGACCTCAAGGCCTTCGAGGGGCGGCACCCGGTGGAGCTCATCGGCGGGGTGCGGTTCCCCGCGATCGGTGAACTCCCCTACCTGCTCACCCTCGCCGGCCACGGCTTCTACTGGTTCCGGCTCCGCAAGGACGGTGTCTGAGGCCCCGACGCGCACGCCGCCGGGAGCCGCCGGCGGCATCGCGCCACACCACGGCGTGGCGGTTTCGGCCGCCCCGCCGTGGGCACCAGTAGGTGCATCGCCGCCCGGGACCGCAGCGGGTCGACCCCGCCCGGTCCGAGGAGCTTCCCCACCCGCGCACGTCCCGCACCGCCGAACCACGAAGATCGCATTCCGGGACACTGCCGCACACGACGATGTGACGCGTGGTGTGATCCGGGGAAAGGACGCGAGACCATGCTGGAGGCATCCGCCCGGAGCCGTGCACTGCACCGACCGGGCCCGCCCGTGGTGGAGTCCCTCGATCCGCTGCTGCGCGCCTGGCTCCCCCGGCAGCGCTGGTTCGCCGGCAAGGGCCGGCCGATCACCGGATTCCGGCAGGTCGCCGCCACCGAGCTGCTCCCGCACACCACCGCGCCGGGGCTCCTGCACCTCCTGGTGGAGGTCGAGCCGGAGCCCGCCGACTGCTACCAGCTGCTCCTCGGCGTCACCCCCGCCGCCGCGCCCACCCTCCCGCCGCACCTGGCGCACGCGGTGATCGGTCGCGTCGACACCGGACCGCTGGCGGGCCTCACCGTCTACGAGGCGCTGCTCGACCCGCGGCTGACCGGTCTGCTCCTGGAGCGGCTGCGCACCCCCGGCTCCATCGGCACCCTGCGGTTCGGGCGCGACCTGCGCAGCGAGATACCCGACGGCCCCGACGCGGACACCGCCCCGCGCACGCTCGGCGCCGAACAGTCCAACTCGTCGATCGTGTACGGCGACTCCCTGATCCTGAAGTTCCTGCGCCGGGTCCAGCCCGGCATCAATCCCGACCTGGAGCTCCCGCTCGCGCTCGCCCGCGAGGGCTGCGCCCGGGTCCCCGCGCCGACCGCCTGGTTCACCCACGAGGCCGGCGACACCGGGCCCGACGACTCCTACACCCTCGGCGTCCTCCAGCCCTTCCTGCACGGCGCCGAGGACGGCTGGGAGCTGGCGCTGGACACCCTCGCCGCGGACGGCGACTTCCTCGCCGAGGCGCACGCGCTCGGCCGGGCCACCGCCGAGGTGCACACCGCGCTCGCCGCCGCGATGCCCGTGGTCACCCTCGGCCGCGCCCAACTGGAGCAGCTCGCGGAGGGCATGACCGAGCGCCTGGAGTCGACGGCCGCCGCCGTCCCCGCGCTGCAGCCGTACACGGACGCGCTGCGCGGCGCGTTCGAGGACGTCGGCCGGCTCGGCGCGGACGGCACCACCGCCGTCGCCCAGCGGGTCCACGGCGACCTGCACCTGGGGCAGTGCCTGCGCACCGGCCCCGGCCTGTGGTCGATCATCGACTTCGAGGGCGAGCCCGCCCGGCCGATCGCCGAGCGCCGGCTCCCCCAGCCCGCCGTCCGCGACGTCGCCGGCATGCTCCGCTCCTTCGACTACGCCGCCCGCTCGCACACCCCCTGGGCCCCGGACTGGGCCGCCCGCTGCCGCCGCGCCTACTGCGAGGGCTACGCGGAGTCCTCCGGCGACGACCCCCGCGACCAGCAGGTGCTGCTGCGGGCGTACGAGACGGACAAGGCGGTGTACGAGGTCCTGTACGAGGCCCGGCACCGGCCCGACTGGCTGACCGTCCCGATGGCGGCGATCCGGCGGCTCGCCGCGGCCGCCGAAACCAAGGAAACCGCACCTTCGAGGAGGCCCACCCCGTGACCGCGCGACGCCCCGACGTTCCCGAGCCCTTCCCGCACGACCCCGGCGCGGACGCGTCCGCGCCGCTCGGCGCGCCCCGGCCGGATCCGGCGGCGAGCGGCGGGCCGGGAGCCGACGTGACCGACCCCGACGCGGCGATACCGCAGCGCACGGCGGACCCGGCCGTCGACGTCCGGGCCGCGCCCGCGCTCTCCCGGGCCGAGCGCGAGCTGCTGCTCAGCGGCTCGCACCACTCCCCGCACGCGGTGCTCGGCGCGCACGACGTGCCCGGCGGCGTGCTCTTCCGCGCGCTGCGGCCCTACGCGCGGTCCGTCACCGCGTACGACCCCGCGGGGTCCTTCGAGGTCGAACTCCACGACGACGGCGACGGTTTCTTCTCCGCGCTCGCCCCGCTCGACACCGTGCCCGCCTACCGGCTGCGCGTCGGATACGACGGCGGCCCCGTCGAGACCGAGGACGCCTACCGCTTCCTGCCGTCGCTCGGCGAGCTCGACCTGCACCTGATCGCGGAGGGCCGCCACGAGGAGCTGTGGAAGGCGCTCGGCGCCGAGCCGATGACCCACCAGGGCGTCGAGGGCACCCGGTTCACGCTCTGGGCGCCCAACGCGCGCGGGGTGCGGGTCATCGGCACGTTCAACTTCTGGAACGGCATCGGCTTCCCGCTCCGCTCGCTCGGCTCCAGCGGCGTGTGGGAGCTGTTCGTGCCCGGCGTCGGCGAGGGCGAGCTGTACAAGTTCGAGATCACCCGCCCCGACGGCACCTTCACCCACCGCGCCGACCCGATGGCCCGCCGCGCCCAGCGGCCGCCGGAGACCGCCTCGGTGGTCTCCGTCTCGCGCCACGAGTGGCAGGACGGCGACTGGCTGGCCCGACGCGCCGAACGCCCGGCGCACGAGGCACCGTTCTCGGTCTACGAGGTCCATCTGCCGTCGTGGCGGCCCGGTTCGACCTACCGCGAGCTCGCCGACCGGCTTCCGGCGTACGTCGCCGATCTGGGCTTCACCCACGTCGAGTTGATGCCCGTCGCCGAGCACCCGTTCGGCGGGTCCTGGGGCTACCAGGTCACCGGCTTCTACGCGCCCACGTCCACGCTCGGTGCGCCCGACGACTTCAAGTACCTCGTCGACGCGCTGCACCGGGCGGGGATCGGCGTCATCATGGACTGGGTCCCGGCCCACTTCCCGCGCGACGCATGGGCGTTGGCCGAGTTCGACGGCCGGCCGCTCTACGAGCCGGCCGACCCGCTGCGGGCCTCGCACCCCGACTGGGGAACCCTCGAGTTCGACTTCGGGCGGGCGGAGGTGCGGAACTTCCTGGTCGCCAACGCGGTGTACTGGTGCGAGGAGTTCCACATCGACGGGCTGCGGGTCGACGCCGTCGCCTCGATGCTCTACCTCGACTACTCCCGCAAGGACGGGGAGTGGACGCCGAACGAGCACGGCGGGCGGGAGAACCTCGCGGCGGTCTCGTTCCTGCAGGAGATGAACGCGACCGTCTACCGGCGGGTGCCCGGCGTCGTCACGATCGCCGAGGAGTCCACCGCGTGGGACGGCGTCACGCGCGCCACCCACCACGTCGGCCCCGGCGGCTTCGGAGGGCTCGGGTTCGGGCTGAAGTGGAACATGGGGTGGATGCACGACTCGCTCGGCTACGTCGCCAAGGAGTCCGTGCACCGCAAGTACCACCACAACGACATGACGTTCTCGATGGTGTACGCGTACAGCGAGAACTACGTGCTGCCGATCTCGCACGACGAGGTGGTGCACGGCAAGAAGTCGCTCGTCATGAAGATGCCGGGCGACTGGTGGCAGCAGCGGGCCACGCTGCGGGCGTACCTCGGCTTCATGTGGGCCCACCCGGGCAAGCAACTCCTGTTCATGGGCTCGGAGTTCGCCCAGGGGACGGAGTGGTCGGAGGTCAAGGGGCCTGACTGGTGGGTCCTCGACCCCGGCTACCACGGGGCGGCGGACCACCGCGGCGTCCAGGACCTGGTCCGCGACCTGAACGCGGCGTACTCCGGCACGCCCGCGCTGTGGCAGCGCGACATCGACCCGGGCGGTTTCGCCTGGGTCGCGGGTGACGCGGCGGAGGACAACGTGTTCGCCTTCCTCCGCTTCTCCGCGGACGGCTCCCCCCTGCTCGCCGTCACCAACTTCGCGCCCGTCGTCCGCCACGACTACCGCCTCGGCGTTCCAGGCTTCGCCGCGTGGCAGGAGATCCTGAACACCGACGCCTCCCGCTACGGCGGCAGCAACGTCCTCAACCCCGACCCGGTGAAGTCCGAGCACACCCCGGCGCACGGCCACGCGTCGAGTGTGCAGCTCACCCTGCCCCCCCTCGCCACGATCTGGCTCCGCCCGGCGTAGACCTGCCCGCCGGCGGGTGGCCGGGGCGTTCCCGTCCCCGGCCACCCCTTCCCGCAGCAGCGGCCGGCACGGTGTCGGGCCGAGCGGCCCACGAGGCCCGAGAGACGGATTAGCGGGCGGGCGCGTCGGCGCGGGGGCGGGGCAGGTCCGCGTCGTCCCGACCGTCCGCGTCCGCAGGACCGTGCCCGTCCGCCGACAACGTCGCCTCGTCGAAGGGCAGCGCCCCGGAGAGCACCCGGTCGACACGCTCGCGGTCGATCTCCCTGGTCCACGTGCCGACGAGGACCGTCGCGACCGCGTTCCCCGCGAAGTTCGTGACGGCCCGCGCCTCGCTCATGAAGCGGTCGATGCCGACGATGAGGCCGACCCCGTCGACGAGTTCGGGCCGGTGGGACTGCAGCCCGCCCGCGAGGGTGGCGAGGCCCGCGCCGGTGACCCCCGCCGCCCCCTTGGACGCGACGATCATGAAGACGAGCAGCGAGACCTGCTCGCCGACCCCGAGCGGGTTCCCCATCGCCTCGGCGACGAAGAGGGACGCCATCGTCAGGTAGATCGCGGTGCCGTCGAGGTTGAACGAGTACCCGGTGGGGACCGTGATCCCGACGACCGGCTTGCTGACGCCGAGGTGCTCCATCTTGGCGATGAGGCGCGGCAGGGCCGTCTCGGAGGACGACGTCGAGACGATGAGCAGGAACTCCCGGCCGAGGTACTTCAGCAGGGACCACAGGTTCACGCCGGCGACCAACCGCAGCAGCGCCCCGAGGACGACGAAGACGAACAGCGCGCAGGTAACGTAGAAGCCGATCATGATGACGGCGAGGGACTTCAGCGCGTCGAGCCCCGTCTCCCCGACGACCGCCGCGATGGCGCCGAACGCGCCGATCGGCGCGGCCCACATGATCATGGCGAGGATGCGGAAGACGAGCCGCTGGAGGTGGCCGATGCCGCGCAGGACCGGCTCGCCGGCCGGCCCCATCGCCTGGAGGGCGAACCCGGCGAGCAGCGCGACGAGGAGGGTCTGGAGCACCTCGCCGCCGGTGAAGGCGGAGACGAGGGTGGTCGGGATGATCCCGAGCAGGAAGTCGGTGGTCGACTCGCTCGCCCCGTCCGCCTGCGCCGCGCCCTCGCCGCGCATCGACTCGCTGAGGTCGAGGCCCGCGCCCGGGTCGAGCAGGTTGCCCACCATCAGCCCGATGGCGAGGGCGACCGTGGACATCACCATGAAGTAGCCGAGCGCGAGCCCCCCGACCGCGCCGACCTTCGCCGCCTTGCGCACCGAGCCGACGCCGAGCACGAGCGTGCAGAAGATGATCGGGCTGATCATCATCTTGATCAGGTTCACGAAGCCGGTCCCGAGCGGCTTCAGCTCGACGGCGACGCCGGGCGCGGCGAACCCGACGACCACGCCGAGGACGACCGCGGCGATCACCGCGATGTACAGGTAGTGCGTACGGTCCCGGCGCGCGGGCTTCGCGGGTGGCGCCTCAGGGGGCGTCGGGTCGGACGGGGTGGCGGAGGTGGTGGCCACGGGCGGCTCCTTCCGGGGCGGGTCCCCGTCGGCGGTGACGGGGACCCGGTGACTATCCACCGGCCCGTGACGCCGGTCACGCTTGCGTACATAGAGTTCACGCCACCGGTTCCGCCGGATCGTGCCACCGCCCCCAGGCCCGGAGCCGGCGGGATCGCGGCCTCTCGCGCGGACGCGTGCCCCGTGCCGCGGTACGGGACACGCGGTGCCGCGGTGCGGGACACGCCCCCACTGCCGCCCCCCGCCCCACCGCACCGCACACTTGCGCCATGCGTGTCCCCGCCCTCCTGCCCCTCCCCCGGAGCCTCGCCGCGCGGTTGTTCGCCGTGCAGGTGGTGCTCGTCGCCGCGGTCGTCGCCGGGTGCGCGTTCTTCGCCTGGCTGACCGACCACAGGCAGGCGGAGGAGGCGGCGCTGCGGCAGGCGGCGGCGACCGCGCGGGCCGTGGCGCACTCGCCGTCCGTGCGGGAGGCGATCCGCGGGGACGACCCGTCCGCCGCGCTCCAGCCGTACGCGGAGCAGGTCCGCAGGGACACGGGCGTCGCGTTCGTCACGATCATGGACCCGGACGGCATCCGCTGGACCCACCCCGACCCGGAGCGGATAGGCGAGCCGTTCCTCGGCCACACCGCGACCGCCCTGCGCGACGGGTTCCTCTCCGAGACGTACACCGGCACGCTCGGCCCGTCGGTCCGGGTCGTCACGACCGTCACCGACGGCGGGAGGGTCGTCGGCCTGGTCAGCGCGGGGATCACCGTCGACCGCATCGACGCTCAGGTCCGGGGCCGGCTCTACGCCCTGACCGGCGTCGCCGCGGCGGCGATCGCCCTCGGCGGGCTCGGCACGTACGTCATCACCATGCGGCTGCGGCGGCAGACCCACGGCATGGACTCCAAGCAGCTCGCCCGGCTCTACGACTACCACCAGGCCGCGCTGCACGCGGTCCGGGAGGGGCTGCTGCTCCTCGACAACGGCCGCATCGCGCTCATCAACGACGCCGGGCGGGAGCTGCTCGGGCTCGGCGAGGACGCGGTCGGACGGCCGGTCGACGCGCTCGGGCTGCCCGACGGGCTGCGGGACGCGCTGCTCGCGGCCGGGCCCCGCGTCGACGAGCTCCACCTCACCGCGGACCGGGTGGTCGTCGTCAACACCGCCCCGCTCGGGCCCGGCGGAACCGTCGCCACCCTCCGCGACCACACCGAACTCCAGGCTTTGTCGGGCGAGTTGGACTCCGAGCGCGGGTTCTCCGAGGCGCTCAGGTCCCAGGCGCACGAGGCCGCGAACCGGCTCCACACCGTCGTCTCCCTCATCGAGCTGGGCCGCGCGGAGGAGGCGGTCGACTTCGCCACGGCGGAGCTGTCGCTCGCGCAGGACCTCACGGACCGGGTCGTCACGGCGGTCCGTGAGCCCGTCCTCGCCGCGCTGCTCCTCGGCAAGGCGGCCGTCGCGAACGAGCGCGGGGTCGAGCTCGTCGTCTCCGACGACAGCGGGCTCGACGACGTGGCCGTCGGGTCGCTCCCGGCGCGGGACCTCGTCACCGTGGTGGGGAACCTCGTCGACAACGCGGTCGACGCGGTGACGGGGGTGCGGGGCGGGCGGGTGACCGTCACCCTCCGCGCCGACGCGGGCGGCCTCGACGTCCGCGTCGCCGACAACGGCCCCGGCGTCCGTTCCGACGACCCCGAACTCCCCTTCACCCGCGGCTGGTCCACGAAGTCCCCCGGCCGCGGGCTCGGCCTCGCCCTCGTCCGCCAGGCGGTGGGGCGGGCGGGCGGGACGGTGTCCCTGACGGGAACGGGGGCGGCGGGGGCGGAGTTCGTGGTCCGCATCCCGGGGACCCGGCAGGAGCCCCGCACCGGGGCCGCGGGCTAGGTTGGGCGCCATGGCCGATCCGCCGCTCCGGACCCTCGTCGTCGAGGACGACCCCGTCGCCGCCGACGCCCACGCGCTGTACGTGAACCGCGTCGAGGGCTTCACCGTCACCGCCGTGGCGCACACCGCCGCGGACGCCCGGCGCGCGCTCGACCGGGCCGGCGTGGACCTCGTCCTGCTGGACCTCTACCTGCCGGACGGCCACGGCCTGCAGCTGATCCGCGGGATGCGCGCGGCCGGCCACCGCGCGGACGTGATCGCGGTGACGTCCGCGCGGGACCTGGCGATGGTGCGCGAGGGCGTCTCGCTGGGGATCGTGCAGTACGTGCTGAAGCCGTTCACGTTCGCGACCCTCCGCGACCGCCTGGAGCGGTACGCGGAGTTCCGGGGCGGCCCGGCGGGCGAGGCGGCGAGCCAGGACGAGGTGGACGAGGCGCTCGCGGCGCTGCGCACGCCGCGGCCGGCCGCCCTCCCGAAGGGCCTGAGCGCGCCGACGCTGCAAGCGGTGACGACCGCACTCCGCACCGCGGACGACGGCCTGACCGCGACGGAGGCGGGAGACCTCTGCGGGACGTCCCGGATCACGGCCCGCCGCTACCTGGAACACCTCGTGGACCAGGGCCGGGCGGACCGCAGCCCGCGCTACGGGCAGGTGGGCCGGCCGGAGCTGCACTACCGGTGGCGGCCGGCGTAGAACCCGCGCGGGCTCAGAAGACGGACTCCGCCTCGTCCATCCGGTGCCGCGGGACCGTCTTCAACTCGCTGACCGCGTCGGCGAGGGGCGCCATGACGATGTCGGTGCCCCGGAGCGCGGTCATGTGGCCGAAGTCCCCGCGGTGCGCGGCCTCCACCGCGTGCCACCCGAAGCGGGTGGCGAGCACCCGGTCGTACGCGGTCGGCGTGCCACCGCGCTGGACGTGCCCGAGGATGACCGGCTTGGACTCCTTGCCGAGGCGCCGCTCCAGCTCGCCGGCGAGCAGGTTGCCGATGCCGACGAACCGCTCGTGGCCGAACTGGTCGATCGCGCCGCGGGTGTACTCCATGGACCCGGCGGCGGGCTGCGCGCCCTCGGCGACGCAGACGATCGCGTGCCGCTTCCCCTGGGCGAAGCGCTCCTCGATCATCTTGACCAGCGCGTCGACCTCGAAGGGCCGCTCGGGCAGGCAGATCGCGTGCGCGCCGGCGGCCATGCCGGACTCCAGCGCGATCCACCCGGCGTGCCGGCCCATGACCTCGACGACCATGACCCGCTGGTGCGACTCGGCGGTGGTCTTGAGCCGGTCCATCGCCTCGGTGGCGACGCCCACGGCGGTGTCGAAGCCGAAGGTGCGGTCGGTGGCGGAGATGTCGTTGTCGATGGTCTTCGGCACGCCGACGACCGGCAGCCCCGCGTCGGCGAGCATCCGCGACGCGGTGAGCGTGCCCTCGCCGCCGATGGGGATGAGGACGTCGATGCCGAACTTGCGGGCGATGTCGGGCGCGTTCTCGGCGGCCTCGCGGAGCCGGGCGCGCTCCAGGCGGGCCGAGCCGAGGATGGTGCCGCCGCGGGCCAGGATGCCGCTGACCGCGTTCAGGTCCAGGGGGCGGTAGTGGCCGTCGAGCAGGCCCTTGAAGCCGTCCTCGAAGCCGATGACCTCGTCGTTGTGCCCGGCGACGGCGCGGTGCACGACCGAACGGATCACAGCGTTGAGGCCGGGACAGTCGCCGCCTGCGGTGAGGATTCCGATGCGCATCGTGCTGTGTCTCCTGCTCCTGTTGTGACTCCTGACCCGTCTCCAATCCTTGCACGACGGCACCCCACCGCGCGCACGCGACTACTCCGGGATGCAACGGGCGCTTTATCCAGCGACCGGGATACTGTCAAGAGGTACGGGGCATCCGCCGTGGTGATCTACGCCCCAGCGGCGCCCGCGGCGGGCCCGGCGGGCCGTCGGAAGACACCGATTTCGAGCAGGACGGAGAGCACGCGTGACGCGGAGCGTGTACGTGACCGGGATCGACCGGGGGGACGGCCGCCAGGTCGTCGAGCTGGGGGTGATGGAGCTCCTGACCCGGCAGGTGGACCGGGTGGGGGTGTTCCGCCCGCTCGTCCACGACGGCCCGGACCGGCTCTTCGACCTGCTGCGCGCCCGCTACCGGCTCTCCCAGGACCCGGCCACCGTCTACGGCATGGACTACGACGCGGCGAGCACCCTCCAGGCCGAGCAGGGCACCGACGAGCTGGTCTCGCAGCTCGTCCAGCGCTTCCACGCCGTCTCGCGCGCCTACGACGTCGTCCTCGTCCTCGGCACGGACTTCGCCGCCACCCAGCTCCCCGACGAGCTGACGCTCAACGCCCGGCTGGCGAACGAGTTCGGCGCGTCGGTGCTCGCGGTGGTCGGCGGGGCGAAGCAGAGCGCGGACTCGGTGCGCGCGGAGGCCCGCAACGCCTACCGCGCGTACGAGGCGCTCGGCTGCGACGTGGTCGCGCTCGCGGTGAACCGGGTGGCCCCGGAGGACCGCGACGCCATCGCCGAGCGGCTCGCCGAACGGCTGCCGGTGCCCGCGTACGTGCTGCCCGAGGACCCCGCGCTCGCCGCGCCGACGGTCTCGCAGATCGCGCACGCGCTCGGCGCGGAGGTGCTGCTCGGCGACGACTCGGGGCTCGCCAGGGACGCGCTGGACTTCGTCTTCGGCGGGGCGATGCTCCCCAACCTGCTCAAGGCGCTGACGCCCGGCTGCCTCGTCGTGACCCCCGGCGACCGCGCCGATCTGGTGGTGGGCGCGCTCGCCGCGCACAACGCCGGCACCCCGCCGCTCGCGGGCGTGCTCCTCACCCTCGACGAGCGGCCCGGCGACGAGATCCTGCGCCTCGCGGCCCGGCTCGCGCCCGGCACCCCCGTCCTCTCGGTCTCCGGCAACAGCTTCCCGACCGCGGCCCAGCTGTTCACCCTGGAGGGCAAGCTCAACGCGGCCACCCCGCGCAAGGCGGAGACCGCGCTCGGCCTGTTCGAGCGGTACGTCGACACCAAGCCGCTCGCCGACCGGATGGCGGTGGCCCGCTCCGGCCGGGTCACCCCGATGATGTTCGAGCACGAGCTCCTGGAGACCGCCCGCTCCGCCCGCCGCAAGGTGGTGCTGCCGGAGGGCACGGAGGAGCGCGTGCTGCACGCGGCGGAGGTGCTGCTGCGCCGGGACGTCTGCGACCTGGTGCTGCTCGGCGACGAGGACACCGTCCGCAAGCGGATCGCGGACCTCGGCCTCGCGCTGGACGGCGCGGAGATCGTCGACCCGGTCACGTCCCCGCTCCGCGACCGCTTCGCCACTCTGTACGCCGAGCTGCGCGCCCACAAGGGCGTCACCTACGAGCTGGCGTACGACGTCGTGGCGGACGTGTCGTACTTCGGCACGCTGATGGTGCAGGAGGGGCTTGCCGACGGGATGGTGTCCGGCGCGGTGCACTCCACCGCGGCGACCATCCGCCCGGCCTTCGAGATCATCAAGACGAAGCCGGACGCGGCGATCGTCTCGTCGGTCTTCTTCATGTGCCTGGCCGACCGGGTGCTCGTCTACGGCGACTGCGCGGTCAACCCGGACCCGGACGCCGAGCAGCTCGCCGACATCGCGATCCAGTCCGCGGCGACGGCGGCGCGGTTCGGCGTCGAGCCGCGGATCGCGATGCTGTCGTACTCGACCGGCACGTCCGGCTCCGGCGCCGACGTCGACAAGGTGCGGCGGGCGACGGAGCTGGTGCGCGAGCGCCGCCCGGACCTGAGGATCGAGGGGCCGATCCAGTACGACGCGGCCGTGGAGCCGTCCGTCGCGGCGACGAAGCTGCCGGACTCCGAGGTGGCCGGGCAGGCGACCGTGCTGATCTTCCCGGACCTCAACACCGGCAACAACACGTACAAGGCCGTCCAGCGCTCGGCGAACGCGGTGGCGGTCGGCCCGGTGCTCCAGGGCCTGCGGAAGCCGGTGAACGACCTGTCCCGCGGGGCACTCGTCCAGGACATCGTCAACACGGTGGCGATCACCGCGATCCAGGGGCAGGACTGAGCCGATGCCGTTCCGCAAGGTGAACCCGCCGGACACGGACCGGACCGCGCCCGGGCCCGGTGCGCCCCTCGGACCCGGGGCGTCCCGCGGCTCCGGCCCGTCGTCGCCGTCGCAGGGCGAGCCCGAGCCGCCCCCCGGCCCGGCCTCGTCCCCCCACCCCGCCCCCTCCCCCACAGAAGGTGCCCACCCCGTGTCAGCCTCCCGCGTCCTCGTCCTCAACTCCGGCTCGTCGTCGGTCAAGTACCAGCTCCTGGACATGCGGGACGGCTCGCGGCTGGCCGTCGGCCTGGTCGAGCGGATCGGCGAGCGGACCTCGCGGCTCGCGCACGCGCCGCTGACCGGCGGCGAGAAGCGCGAGCGCCTGGAGGCGTTCGCCGACCACGGCGAGGCGCTGAAGGCGGTCGCCGAGGAGCTGGACCGGGACGGGCTCGGCCTGGACTCCCCCGACCTGCTCGCGGTCGGCCACCGCGTCGTCCACGGCGGCACCCGCTTCACCGAGCCGACCGTCGTCACCGACGAGGTGCTCGACGCGATCGAGGAGCTCGTCCCGCTCGCCCCGCTGCACAACCCGGCGAACGTCACCGGCATCCGCACCGCCCGCGAGCTGCGCCCCGACCTGCCGCAGGTCGCCGTCTTCGACACCGCGTTCCACTCGACGATGCCGGAGCACGCCGCCCGGTACGCGATCGACAAGGCCACGGCCGACGCGTTGGACATCCGCCGCTACGGCTTCCACGGCACCTCGCACGCGTACGTCTCGCGCACGGCGGCCGAGCTGCTCGGCAGGCCCGTCGAGGACGTCAACGTGATCGTGCTGCACCTGGGCAACGGGGCCTCGGCGTCCGCGGTCCGCGGCGGGGTCTGCGAGGACACCTCCATGGGGCTCACCCCGCTGGAGGGGCTCGTGATGGGGACCCGCTCGGGCGACCTCGACCCGGCGGTGCTGCTGCACCTGGCCCGGGTGGGCAGGAAGTCCGCCGACCAGATCGACGAGCTGCTGAACAAGAAGAGCGGCCTGGTGGGGCTGTGCGGCGAGAACGACATGCGGGAGATCCGCCGCCGGATCGACGAGGGCGACGCGGAGGCGCAGCTCGCCTTCGACGTCTACATCCACCGGCTGAAGAAGTACATCGGCGCCTACTCCGCGGTCCTCGGCCGGGTGGACGCGGTGGTGTTCACCGCCGGCGTCGGCGAGAACGCGGCGCCCGTGCGCGAGGCGGCCGTGCGGGGTCTGGAGGAGCTGGGGCTCGCGATCGACGCCGACCTCAACGCGGTCCGCTCCGACGCCCCCCGGCTTGTCTCGCCGGAGTACGCGCGGGTCGCCGTCGCCGTGGTGCCGACGGACGAGGAACTGGAGATCGCGCGCCAGGTGCACGCCCTGGTGCGCGCATGAGCGGGTCCCCGGCCGTGCGCGCCCGGACGACCGCCCGGTTTGCCGCCCTTCTCCTCTGTCGAGGCGTCCAACTGAGCGAGAGCCCGCACATTTGTAGGTTCCACCAGACGGAATATTCGCTTCCGAAACAAACCCGATAGGATCGCTCGCATGCGCCGTTCGAAAATCGTCTGTACCCTCGGCCCCGCCGTCGACTCGCACGAGCAGCTCGTCGCGCTGATCGAGGCCGGCATGAGCGTGGCCCGCTTCAACTTCAGCCACGGCACCCACGAGGAGCACCAGGGCCGGTACGACCGGGTCCGCAAGGCCGCCGCGGAGACCGGCCGCGCGGTGGGTGTGCTCGCCGACCTCCAGGGCCCGAAGATCCGCCTCGCGAAGTTCGCCGAGGGCCCCGTCGAGCTGGTCCGCGGGGACGAGTTCACCATCACCGCCGAGGACGTCCCCGGCGACAAGTCGATCTGCGGCACGACCTACAAGGGCCTGCCCGGCGACGTCTCCAAGGGCGACCCGATCCTGATCAACGACGGCAACGTCGAGCTCAAGGTCGTCGAGGTCGACGGGCCGCGGGTGAAGTCCATCGTCATCGAGGGCGGTGTCATCTCCGACCACAAGGGCATCAACCTGCCCGGCGCGGCGGTCAACGTGCCCGCGCTGTCCGAGAAGGACGTCGAGGACCTGCGGTTCGCGCTGCGGATGGGCTGCGACCTGGTCGCGCTGTCCTTCGTCCGCGACGCCGAGGACGTCAAGGACGTGCACAAGGTGATGGACGAGGAGGGCCGCCGGGTCCCCGTCATCGCCAAGGTGGAGAAGCCGCAGGCCGTCGAGCACATGGAGGGCGTCGTCATGGCGTTCGACGGTGTGATGGTGGCGCGCGGCGACCTGGCCGTCGAGTACCCGCTCGAGAAGGTCCCGATGGTGCAGAAGCGCCTCATCGAGCTGTGCCGGCGCAACGCGAAGCCGGTGATCGTGGCGACCCAGATGATGGAGTCGATGATCACCAACTCGCGTCCGACGCGCGCCGAGGCCTCCGACGTCGCCAACGCGATCCTGGACGGGGCGGACGCGGTCATGCTGTCCGCGGAGTCCAGCGTCGGGCAGTACCCGATCGAGACCGTGAAGACGATGTCCCGCATCGTCGAGGCGGCCGAGGAGGAGCTGCTGTCCAAGGGCCTGCAGCCGCTGGTGCCGGGCAAGAAGCCGCGCACGCAGGGCGGTTCGGTCGCCCGCGCGGCCTGCGAGATCGCCGACTTCCTCGGCGGCAAGGCGCTCGTCGCCTTCTCCAAGTCCGGCGACACCGCGCGCCGGCTCTCCCGCTACCGCACCGCGCAGCCGATCCTCGCCTTCACCACCGAGGAGTCCACCCGCAACCAGCTCGCCCTGAGCTGGGGCGTCGAGTCCTTCGTCGTCCCGCACGTCGACAACACCGACGCCATGGTCGACCTCGTCGACGCGGAGCTCCTGAAGCTCCAGCGCTACAACGACGGCGACACCATGGTCATCACCGCCGGCTCGCCCCCCGGCGTCCCCGGCACGACCAACATGGTCCGCGTCCACCACCTCGGCGGCGAATCCGCGTAACCCGCCCGCCCCGACGGCCCGCCCTCCTGCCGACAGGAGGGCGGGCCGTCGCCGTTCGCCTGCTGGGCACAGCCCGGCGCGAGCCGCGCCTCCTCAGCGGAGCCGCAAAGAACTCCAGCCCGGCCGGCGTTCGAGGCCGCGCGGGCGGAGCCCGTGCATCCGCGGCGGAGCCGCGAACGGGGGGCTCAGGTGCGTTTCGTGACGCCGCAGTCGCCATCGACGACCTCGTCCATCGACGCGTCGCGGTCGTACGCGTCCTCCGGCGCGCCGGTGGGCTGCCGGTCCTGCGGGGCGAAGGGGTGCAGGAAGCCGTCGCCCGCGTCGCAGACGGAGTTGAACGTGCTGGACTTCATCTCGGCCACGTACACCGTGCCCGGAGTGGTGCGGAAGCCGTCGCCGTACAGGCGGGTGACGAGGAGGCGCCGCACGACGACCCGTTCGATCTCCCCGGACCCGCCCTCGGCCCGCACCACCGGGTAGACGAAGGTGTAGTCGGCCCGGACGTCCACCCCGCCGTCGGTGTTCCGCTCGAAGGACATCGCGCCCTTCGTCCGCACGACGTCGCCCACCAGCCGCACCTCGGCCGGATCGAAGCGCGAGGCGTAGGAGAGCGGGTCGTCCTTGAGCGACGGCGCGCGGAACGCGCCCTGGATGCGCTCGCGCTCCGTCGTCTGCAGCGGGTCGACCCGCCCGATCAGCCGCTCCGGGCGCGCCGCGCCGACGAGGACGGCCGGTTCGAGGTTGCCGTCGATGAGCATCTCGCGCGTCGCCCGCAGCGCCGAGGCGACCTCCTCGGCGCTGAGATCGCCGACCGCCTTCGCCCGCGGCGGCACGATGCCTGCCGCCCCGTCCGCGTAGTCCGCCGCGGGCGTGCCGCGGAAGGGGTCGTCCGGGGTCGGGGCGTCGGGGTCCACCTCCTGGGGCGCGACAGGCGCGGCGGACGGGGACGGCCGGTCGTCGCCGAGCGTCAGGCTCTCCGGGCCCGCGGGCCCGAGGGCGAGCACGGCCAGACCGGCCACCGCGGCCGCCCCCGCCAGGACCCACAGCAGGCGACGCCGCCCTCGGCGGCGCGCGGGCGCCGGGCCGTCGGGGTGGGCCCGCCAGCCGGCCGGGCGGATCCCCGCGGCGTCCTCCCGCCGCAGCCGCTCGGTGACCATCCGCGCCCGCGCGGACGGCTCGGCGGGCGCGCCCGTCCGGTGGTCGGCCTCCGCCTCGCGCAGGAAGCGCGCCCACTCCTCGTCGGGGATGGACGAACCGCCGTCCTGCTCCCGGGACTTATCGGCCACGACGGCCCCCCTGTGCTCCGTTGCCACCGCACGTCCGTCGCGCGCGACGTCACAGAGTAGCTGCACGGTACACCGGGGCCGCGCTCAGCCCGTGAAGGAGTTCCGCAGCCCCGGGACCTTCAACGTCCCCCCGAACTGCGCCGCTTGGGTCACCTTGGCGTCGGTGAAGAAGGCGAAGGGCACGTTGAGCGGCGGCGGGGTCGCCGGGCTGAACGTGACGGGGACGATGCCGAAGAGGTTCCCCTTCAGCTCCTCCGTGTACATGGTCACCGTCCCGCCGCGGATCGTCGACGTCGAGCCCGCGCGCGCGGTGACGTGCCCGGTCCGCCCCCCGCCGCCCGGACCGACCGTCAGCTGGTGCAGGTCCTTGATGTCGGTCTCCTCCGCGGTGAACTTCAGGACCTTCTTCACCCTCCCGGTGGACGTCCTGACCTCGACGATCCCGTGGTAGTCGAGCCCCCGCAGGGTGAGCAGCGAACTCTCCAGCTTCCAGGGCTCGTCGGGCAGCGGCGGGACGCCCGGTTCGAGGTCGGCCGCGGCCAGCGCCTCGGGGTCGGCCTCGGGGCAGGGGAAGCGCGGCTTGCCGTCGGGGCCGGTGGGGGTGTCCGCCGGGTCGCCGGTCTCGTCCTTCGGGGTGCGGACGGTGTCCTTGACGTCGTCGGCGAGCTCCTCGGTGCGGGAGCTGACGAGGCCGGCGGCGGCCTCGACGGCGTCCTTCACGGGGTCGTCGGGCCGGCCCCCGGACCCGCCGGCCTCCGCGGGGGAATCCTCGGCCTGCGCGGACGGGCCCGGGGCGGACGGCGACGGCTCGGGGGGCCGCGACTCCTCGTCGTCGGGGCCGTCGAAGAGGTCCTTGAGGGCGGGGCCGACGCCGAGCGGGTCGAGCGGGTGCCGGGACTCCTCGGGCTCGGGTTCCCGCGCGTCCTGCACCCCCTGCGTCGCGGACGGTTCGGGATGGCCGGGCCGCGTCGAGGCGTCCGGGGCCGGGGTGGCGGACCCCTCGCCGGGCTCGGCGGGCGGCTGCTCCGACGCGCCGGCCGCCTCCTTCGCCGCCCTCTCCGCCGCCGCCTCCTCCCTCTTCTCCGCCGCCTCCCTCCGCGCCTCCTCCTCCGCCGCGTCCTCCCGCGTCACGCAGGGCCCGGCCGAGAACGGCACGTCGGCGTCGTCGGCGAGGGCGGGCTCGGGGACGAGGACCGTGCCGACGATGACGGCGGTGGGCATGGCGGCCAGGGCCATCACCTTGCCCGCGGGACGGTGCAGCCGGTGCAGCAGGGATCTGCGGGGCGCCGCGTGCCGCGGCCCCGTCCGCGGCCCGTCGCCCGCGGGCCGGGTCGCCTCCTCAGGCGGCACGGTGCCTCCCGCCGCCCACGGCCGGCTCCGGGAACCCGTACGGCTCGGCCTCGTCGGCCGTCCGCCGCTCGCCGGCCGGCTCCCCCGGGGCCCACGCCGTACCCATCGCGCCGCCGACCATCGCGAGCAGGAAGCCGACCATGAACCCGCCGAGGTTGGACACCGGGATCGAGACCAGCGCGAGCAGGATCGCGGCGACGCCCGCGAAGACGCGCACCGCGGCCTGGAACCACATCGTCAGGCCGAGGGTGATCAGCAGCACCCCGATGATCAGCGAGCCCGCGCCGGCCGTGGTGGCCATGGCGAGCGTCATGTTGCCGAGCTGGATGTTGACGTACGGCAGGAGGGCGATCGGCACCCCGCCGGCCAGGGTGAGCAGGCCGGCCCAGAACGGGCGGGCGCCGCGCCAGTCGCGGAACCGCAGCCGCCAGTGGTGGAATCGCCCGCTGATGCCCGGAGTCTCGGCGTTCATGGAAAACAGCTCCCTGGGACTGACGTCGTGCTGAGGGTGGTGGGGAGGACGGCCGGGGGCGGGGGCCCCCCCCCGGGGGGGGGGGGCGCCCCCCCGCGGGGGGGGCGGGAGAAACACACCAAGTTAGGGTGGGTGGCGAGCTTAATTCGAAGAACCCTGTTGGTGTAAGTGCCCCCCGCGGTGGCC
>NZ_JBHWZH010000033.1:21853-50648 GCF_042728285.1 Streptomyces sp. NPDC060194
CTCGTGGGCTCGTTTTTTTTAATAAGCCCCCGGCGGGGGGGGGCGGCCCCGCCGAGGGGGGAGGGGCCGCCGCCCGTCGGAGGGAGCGTCAGAAGCACTCCATCTTCGGGTCGGTGCCGAGCTTCATGCTCAGACCGCTGAGCTTGAACGTGCCCGCGGAGGTCGCCCAGGCGGTCTGCTCGACCTTCTTCAGCACCGCCTCGTCGGCCTGCTGGGCGAAGCCGTTGGGGTTGACCCGCTTGTTCGACACCTCGTCCGGCTTCACTCCGGGGCCCTTGGTGCTCGATCCGGCGGCGACGCCGATGTCGATGTTCCTGAACTCGGCGTCGGCCTCCAGCTGGGCGACGTCGATGTACAGGTTGTCCGCGGCGACCGGCGTGCCCTTCCCGCCGGCCTCCAGGCGCAGGTACACCGCGCCGAGCCCCGGCACCGGGGTCCTCACCGACTGGCAAAGATTCTTGATCGTCGCCGACTTGAAGGCCGAGATGGCCACCGGGTGGTTCTGCGTCTTGCCGTCCAGGTCGACGCCCGTGTCGACCCCGCCGTACTGGACGAAGCCCTTCCCGACGAGTTCGGGCGTGCTCACCTTGAACGACTGCCCCGACACGCTGAACGACGCGGCGAGCGCGCCCTGCGACAGGGCGACCCCGATCGCCGCGGTGGCCGCCGCACTGGGAACCATCACAACGGCGAACCGCCGCCACCGCGTCCCGCCCCGAGCCGTGGACTCCATGACCTTCCTCCTCATCCGGACGTCTCCCGCGGAGCCGGGCCGGGTCCGCCGGAGCGCGCACCGCCCGCGCTCCGCGACGGAGAAGCGCTGCGCCGCCGGAAGGGTCCGCCGCAGGCCGCGCTGACGCGCCCCGCCGGCCGGTCCCCGCTCCGGGCGACCACCACCGGTCACGCGGACGGCCGTCCGCGCCACCTCGGGCAGGACCCGCCCCGCGGCGGCCGTCACCTGCCCTGACCAGCGCGTCTGACGCCGGCCGCCCGAGGAGACCATCACCGATGGACCGGGCCCGGCCGATCGTGGTGCATTCGTGGCCCGTACACAAGACTTCGCGTTACCCCGGGGTAACAGGACGGCGACGCGTACGGTGCCGAGCGCGGTCGACCGGACACCGACGGTGTGGACACCTCGTCAACGGCAGCGGGCATCACGGGGCGGAACGGGACAGACCACCGACTCCGACTTACTCCGAGTAACACGCGACCGCGCTCTACCAATTTTCGGTAAAGCGCGGTCGCGTCGGTGTTTGCGGTTGTGATGCGGGGGCCCGTGGCGCGGGGCTCAGAACAGGACGCGCGCCAAGCCCTGGCGGGCGGCCGTGACCCGCGGGTCGTCCGACCCGATGACCTCGAACAGCTCCAGCAGACGCAGCCGTACGGTGTTCCGCTCGTCGCCCGCCGTCCGGCGCACGGTCTCGATCAGCCGGCCGAAGGCGTCCTCGACGTGCCCGCCGACCAGGTCCAGGTCCGCGGCCGCGATCTGCGCCGCCACGTCCGCCGGCTTCGCCGCGGCGTCCGTCCGCACCTGCTGCGGGTCGAGGTCCCGCACCCGGGTGAGCAGCTCGGCCTGCGCGAGCCCGAGCTTGGCCTCGCTGTTCCCCGGGTCGTCGCTCAGCACGTTCCGGTACGCCTGCACCGCGCCGCCGAGGTCGCCCGCGTCCAGCGCGCGCACCGCGGCCTCCAGGAGCGCGTCGTACGGGCCCGGCGGCTCCTCCGCCGCGGGTGCGTCGGCCGGTGCGGAGGGGTCGACGACGATGCCCGTCAGGCCGAAGCGCTCCTCGCCGACCTGGACGAGCTGGTCCAGCGTCTGCCGGATCTGGGCCTCCGGGGCCGCGCCCTGGAACAGCGGCAGCGCCTGGCCGGCCACCACCGCGAACACCGCGGGGATGCCCTGGATGCCGAACTGCTGCATCAGCATCTGGTTGGCGTCGACGTCGACCTTCGCCAGGACGATCCGGCCGTTGTACTCGACGGTCAGGCGCTCCAGGAGCGGGCCGAGCTGCTTGCACGGCTCGCACCACTCGGCCCAGAAGTCGATGACGACCGGGACCTCCGTCGAGCGCTGGAGCACGTCGCGCTCGAACCCGGCCTCGTCGACGTCGAACACCAGGCTCGCGGGCGCGACGCCCGCGGCCTGCCCCCCGCCCGCCCGCGCCGCGGCCGCGCGGGCCTCCTCCGCCTTCTGCCGGGCCTCGCCCGCGGCCTTCACCGCGGCGAGGTCGACGACTCCGCTCATGGACATGTTCCGTGGCTGCATACGTACATCCTCCCCCCTCCGGAGGCGTGCGCCGCCCGCGTCTCGCTCAGGGTGAACGCCGAACCCCCCGCCCCGCGGGGCGGGGGACAACGGGGTGCGGGGTGCGGTCGCATGCGCCGGGCACAGCGAGGTGGGCGACATTGCCACCGCGCCGCACTCGACCCCACCCCAGCCGGCAAAGAGCTCCAGCCCGGCCGGCGCTTGAGGCCACCGGGCGGAGCCCGGTACCCGCCGGCAGGCGGAACGGCGCCCGCCGAGGGACGTGGGGAAGGGGTGGGTGGGGGCGAGAAAGCCGGGGCGGAGCCCCGGGGTCAGTCCGCCGCCGGGAGGCGGAGGGTGAGGCGGGCACCGCCGGAGGGGGGCGCGTCGAGGGCGAGCGTGCCGCCGTGGCGGACGGCGATGTCACGGGCGATGGCGAGCCCGAGCCCGGCCCCGCCGTCGTCACGGGCGCGCGCGTCGTCGAGCCGCACGAACCGCTCGAAGACCCGCTCCCGGTCGGCGACGGGAACACCCGGCCCGTCGTCGGTGACGGCGAGCACGACGCACCCCCCGTCGCGGCGGACCTCGACGGACACCGAACCCCGCGCGTGCCGGACCGCGTTGTCGAGCAGGTTCCCCAGCACCCGCCCCAACTGGCCCCGCGACCCCCGCACGTCCAACCCCTCCGCGGCGACCGACACCCCCACCCCGCCGCCCCGCTGCGCGACCTCCTCCCGCACCAGCTCACCCAGCGCCACCCGCCCGCGCACCGGCCGCTCCCCCGCGTCCAACCGCGCAAGGAGCAGCAGGTCCGCCGCCAACGCCTGCAACCGCACCGTGTCGACGACCGCCCCCTCGACGTCGAGCAACTCCGGATGCGCCGCGCCCACCTCCAACTGCGTCCGCAAGGACGCGATCGGCGACCGCAACTCGTGCGACGCGTCCGCCACGAACCTCCGCTGCCGCTCCACGGACGACTCGAGCGCCGCGAGCGTCTCGTTCGTCGTCCGCGCCAGCCGCGCGACCTCGTCGTGCGAGGCCGGCTCCGGCACCCGGCGGGCCAGATCCTGCGACGCCGTGATCGCGGCCATCTCCGCCCGGATCCCCTCGACCGGCCTCAACGCCCGCCGGGTGACCAGCCACGTCACCCCGGCCACGACGCCGATCAGCACGGGGAACCCGATGAGCATCACCGTCGCGGCCGTCGCCACCGCGCTCTGCTCCGGCGACAGCGGCGCCCCCGCGTACACGGTGTACTCCTCCCCCGCCGGGCTCTCCGCCTCGACCGCCGCGAACCGGTAGTCCTCGTCGTCCCCGTCGACCGTCGCCGACCCCGACGCGTGGTCCACGTCCTCCGACACGTCCCCCTCGCCGTCCCCGCCGTCCCCGCCGCCGCCCCCGCCCCGCACCGCCTGCGGCTCCACCGCGTCCGTCCCCGTCCCCGAGATCGCCTCCAGCCCCTCGCCGACCGCGACCACCCGCCCGTCCGCATCGACGACCTGCACGGGCGCGTCCTCGGTGTCGGGCAGGCTCAGCGCGTCGAACGCGGTGCCGCCGGCGATCTGCCGGCCCACCGAGCTCGCCTCCGCGCCGGCCTGCGCGTCGGCCTGCCCGATGAGGTTCGCGCGCAGCGACAGCAGCACCGCCGCGCCCGCCGCGAGCAGCGCGACGGCCACGACGAGGGTCGCGCCGAGCGTGGCCCTGGCCCGTACGGAGGCGAACCGGGGCCGCCTCACGACGGCCTCGCGGAGAGCCGGTAGCCCGCCCCGCGGACGGTGACGACGGTCTCCGCGCCCAGCTTGCGGCGCAGGGTGCTGACGTAGACCTCGACGATGTTGGGGTCGCCGTCGTAGGCGAAGTCCCAGACGTGCTCCAGGATCTCGGCCTTGGAGACGACGTCCCCGGCCCGCACGGCGAGCTGCTCCAGGACCGCGAACTCCTTGGCCGTGAGGACGATCTCGTCGTCCCCGCGGTGCACCCGCCGCGCCCCGGTGTCGATCCGCAGCCCCGCGACGGTGACGACGGGCGACGCCCCGCCGGCCGCGCCCCGCCGCCGCAGCAGCGCCTTGATCCGGGCGACGAGCACCACGTACGAGAACGGCTTGGTGAGGTAGTCGTCGGCCCCGGTGTCGAGCCCCTCGGCCTCGTCGTACTCCCCGTCCTTCGCGGTGAGCATCAGGATCGGCACGTCGTTGCCGGCCGCGCGGAGCGCCGCGCAGACCCGGTAGCCGTTCATCCCGGGCAGCATGATGTCGAGCACGACCAGGTCGTACGGCTCCTGCCCCGCCCGGTGCAGCCCCTCCAGGCCGTCGTGGACGACGTCCACGGCGTACCCCTCGGCCGTGAGCCCCTTGGCCAGCGACAGGGCCAGCCGCCTCTCGTCCTCCACGATCAACAGACGCATGCGTCCAGGGTGGCAGGCGGAAGCTGAAGCGGCCTTCAGGTGGGTTCAGCGGGGGTTCAGGCCGGCGGGTGCAGCGTGGTGGACGTCCTCGGAAGGAGGGCGAACGGACACCACCCTCGGGAGGAACCCCCATGAAGCGCAATCTCGTGATCGCCACGGTCGCCGCGGCCGCGTTGATCGGCGGCGGTACGGCGACGGCGGTGGCCGTCGGCTCGGACGACGACGCCCCGGCGAAGAAGTCCAGCGTGCAGGTCCGCGAGGACGCGCAGGACGACGGCGACGACGCGAAGGAGGAGGCCGCGGAGGCGAAGGACGACGCCGCGCAGGCGAAGGCCGCGAAGCTCTCCGTCGACGAGGCGATCGCCAAGGCGCTCGCCGGCACCCCCGGCGCCGCCGTCTCCGCCGAGCTGGACTCCGACGACGGCAACCTCGTCTGGGACGTCGACATCCTCGGCGAGGGCGCCGAGGGCGGCTGGACGAGCGTCCAGGTCGACCCGGGCGACGGCAAGGTCCTCGGCACCCACAAGGACGACGACTCCGACGACGGCGCGCAGGCCGTCCGCGACGCCCTGAAGGGCGCCGGCACCACCGCGTCCGAGGCCGCCGAGGCGGTCGCCGGCGCGAAGGACGGGACGGCCGTCACCGCGGTCGAGCTGGACGACGACGGTCCGGACCGCGTCTGGCACGTCGAGACCACCAACGCCGCCGGCGAGCAGCAGGAGTGGCGGGTCCCGCTCGACGCGACGGACGTCACCGCCGCCCCGGCGGACCAGGACGACGCCGACGACGACGGCTCCGACGACGACTGACCGCCGTCCGCCCCGCCCGTCGCCCCCACGCACCTGGCCCCGGCTGCAGCAGCCGGGGCCAGGTGCGTTCGTTCGGGGCGCGGAGGAGCCGCGCCCGCGTCAGCCGCGCCCGCGCACCTGGCGCAGGTTGTCCGCGACCGGCTTCATCGCCGTGCGGAGGTCGGCCAGCTGCTGGGGGGTCAGCAGGTCGATGAAGTGCCTGCGGACCGAGTCCACGTGGTGGGGGGCGACCCTGCGCATGGTGCTCATGCCGTCGTCGGTGAGCACGGCGTAGAGCCCGCGCCGGTCCGACTCGCAGTTCTCGCGGCGGACCAGGCCCGCGTTCTCCATGCGGGTGATCTGGTGCGAGAGACGGCTCTTGGACTGGAGGGTGGCGCTCGCGAGATCGCTCATCCGCAGCCGCTTCTCGGCGGCCTCGGACAGGTTGACGAGGATCTCGTAGTCGTTCATGGTCAGACCGAAGGGCTGGAGGTCCTTCTCCATCTGGTACGTCAGAAGCCGGTTGACGTCGAGGTAGGTGCGCCAGGCGCATTGCTCCTCGTCGGCGAGCCAGCGGACGTCGTTCTGGTCGACTGCTGCTTCGGCTGCGGTGGCGGTTTCCGTCTCCATGGATTCGACTCTACCTAAAAAGTTGAATAGTGAACGAATGTGGGGGATGCGACGACTCTCACACCCCGCACGGCAGAACCGCGCGAGACGCTCAGACGTTCGACGTCACACCCCGCACACTACCGCTCACCGAACGCCTCCGAGGATGCCCCGGCTCTCAGGCCGGGGGAATCGGGCGCCCACAGGGCGGGAACGGGGGCCGAATGACCGTCAGGGCTGTTCGATTTCCCTGCGGCAGGGCGGTAGTCACCCTCGATGCGTGCAAGATCTCGGAGTTGAGGGGCCGGCGGTTCGTCTTGGTCTGTGCGGTGAGTCAGGCGTGGAGGTCGATGGGCAGGCGGAGCGAGATGCGGGCCCCTTCATGGTTCATGCCCCGGTGCTCGTAGTAACGTAGTGCGATGGTGTCACTGCGGAGAGTCGTCGAGGGGGTCGGGTACGCCCGCTATACCTACCGCCTCCGCGTTTCGTCCACGGCTCTCGCCGCCTCGACGCCGAGTGGGCGCGCTGCCGGTGGATCTGGAACGAGTGCGTGGCCATGTCCCGCAAGGTCCACGATCTGAACAGGGGTGCCACACAGAAGGTGACGTGCGGTCCGGTTCAGCTCGACAAGATGCTGACCGAGGCCCGCGCCACCATGGGATGGCTTCGTGCTGGGGCTTCGGTGCCACAGCATCAGACCATCCGCGAATTCGGCACCTCCCGCGCCAAGGCGCTGAAGGACATCAAGGCAGGGCTGTCTGTGCGGCAGCGCGCCGGGATGCCCCGCATCAAACGCAAGCGCGACGCGTTGCCGTCGATGAACTACACGCGGCGGGGCTTCAGGATCAAGGACAGCCGCCTCTGCCTCGCGGGCGGCATCGTTTTGACCGTGGTGTGGTCCCGCGAGCTGCCCGCGGACCCGACGTCGGTCCGGGTGTACCGGGACAGCATCGGCCACTGGTACGCCTCGTTCGTCGTCGAGACCGCCGCCGAGCCACTGCCCGCCACAGGACGGGCGATCGGCATCGACTGGGGTGTCAAGGAGACCGCCACCACCACCAGCGACCGCCACGACCTTCCCCACCCGGAGCACGGGAGGACGGCTGCGCGGAGACTCGCCCGGCACCACAGGCAGATGGCGCGCCGCAAGCCCGCGCCGGGCAAGGCGGCGTCGAAGGGCTACCGGGCCGCGTCCCGCGCGGCGGCCAAGGTCCACAAGAAGGTGGCCCGGCAACGCCAGGACACCGCCCGCAAGTGGGCCAAGGCGGTCGTGCGCGACTTCGACCAGCTCGCCGTGGAGGACTTTCGCCCCAGGTTCCTCGCGAAGTCCACGATGGCCCGGAAGGCCGCCGACGCGGCGATCGGCGCGACCAAGACCGCGCTGACCGAGATGGCCCGCAAGCACGGCCGCATCGTGCACCTCGTGCACCCGGCCCACACCACGATGGACTGCGCACGGTGCGGTGCGAGAACCAAGCACGCACTCCCCCTCTCCGAACGAACGTACACGTGCACCGCGTGCGGAGCCTCGTCCCCCAGGGACAAGAACTCCGCCCGCGTGATGCTCGTCCGGGCTGGTCTCGACCCGGCTGGTGCCGATGGCGGAAGACCTCCGGGAGCGCCGCTCCCGGAGGCGGCCTGAGCCAGGAATCCCCACCCTCCAGGGAGGGGAGGATGTCAAAAACCGAAGCGACGTTGGAGGTCCCCCAGTTGTCCCGGGGCCCTCGGCAGGCCCGAGGGCTGACCTGGCACTCCGTGCCCGGGGCCGCCGCCGGGAACCCCCGCCTGGTGCGGAACGGCGCCGGTGGCGAGGTCGGGCATCAGCACCTCGGTGGACTGGACGAGCACCGTCCCGGCGCCGACGAACTCGAACTGGTGCTCCTCGCCGGACGCCCCGCCGATCCCCGCCATCGTCCGCAGCCCGCCGAGCACGCCCCGCATGTAGCCGTGGTCGTAGTGGTGGCACGGCGAGGGGCAGTCCGCCCAGCCGACCAGCGCCTGCGGGTCCACCCGCAGCGGCGGCTCCATGAACACCACCGGACCGTTCGACGCCGCGACGAACTTCCCCGTGCCGATCAGCGTCAGGAAGCCCGGCACGATCGACTGCTTCAGCGAGAGCGAGGGCTGGAACGCCAGCAGGTTCCCCGACCGGATGGTGAGGTTGCCGTCCTCCAGGTCGTAGGAGTTGACGTCGAAGGCGCGGTCGGCGAGCAGCATCTTGCCCTGCCCCTCGGCCACCACCCAGTCCCCCGCGTGCATCGGCGAGTGGAAGCTGGACCGCATCAGCCCCTCGAACCGCCCGTGCCCGAAGCCGGAGAAGTCGATCCGCCCGTAGTAGGCGATCATCTTCCCCTTCTGCAGAAACCACTGCCCCTTGAGCTCCACACAGAACGTGTACGCGTTGACGTTGTCGTCCGACGGCAACGTGTACGGATCGAACACCTGCGGCCCACCGGGCCCGGTCGGGATGCTCACAGCCTGTCCTCCGAAGCCTGGACGTAGACCGCGCCGTTGCCGGAGAGTTCGAGTTGGAACGCCTCGCCGGAGCCGCGGCCGACCATGTCGCGCCAGCCGAGCGCGGTGGAGAGTTTGTTGCGGACGTCGCCGTGGTGGGCGACGTACGCCTGGGGGTCGACGTGGACGGGGCGCTGCGGGGTGATCGGCAGCTCGATGACGCCGCCGTGCGCCATGACGGCGACCGCGCCGTGGCCCTTGAGGGTGGTGGTGAACAGCCCCTGGCCGGTGACCTGGCCGCGGACCATGCCCATCACGCCGCCCTGCGAGCCCATGAACATGGTGCCCTGCTGGAGGGTGCCGTCGAAGGCGAGCAGCCGGTCGGCCTCGACGTAGAGGGTGTCGCCGGCGAGCTGGATGACCTGGATGTGGTGGCCGCCGTGGCCGAACATCACCGTGCCGCTGCCCTCGACGGTCATCAGCGGGGTGGTCTCGTTGGCCACCCGGCGGCCGATCATCGAGCCGATGCCGCCCTGGCCGCCCTGCATGTTGGGCGTGAAGGACACCTCGCCGCGGTAGGCGATCATCGCCCCGCGCTGGCTGAACATCCGCTGCCCCGGCACGACGGTCGCCTCGACCATCTTCGAGTTGATCTCGCGGAACGGCATCAGACGTCGCCCCCGATCGTGTTGCGCTCCGAGGGCTGGACGTAGACGAGCCCGTCGCCCTCGAAGCGGATCTGGAAGGCCTCGCCCGAGCCCTCGCCGATGAAGGTGCGGAAGTTCACGCCGGACTGGAAGTGCTGCTGGAGCCGGCCCTGGTGGGCGATGTACGCGCCGGGGTCGACCTGGAGCGGGTACTGGGGGGAGACCCGGAGCACGACGGCGGGCCCGTCGGAGGTCAGCGCGGCCTGGCCGTGGCCCTCCACGGTCGTGGTGAACAGGCCGCCGCCGGTCGCCCCGCCGCGCAGGCCGGTGAACGTGGTGCCGGTGCGCAGCCCGGCGTCCGTGCACAGGAGGTTGCTGGCCTCCACGAAGAGGGTGTCGCCCTGGAGGTTCACCAGGTTGATCTCGCTCGCCCGGTCCGCGAACCAGCAGGTCCCGTGCCCCTTCACCTCCATCACCTCCATCTGCTCCCCGGTCAGCCGGCGGGTCACCATCCCCCGCAGCCCGTCACCCCCGCCGGACAGCTTCTTGAACGCGACCTGGCCGTCGTAGGCCACCATCGCGCCGTTCTTCGCCTTCACCGCGTCGCCGGCCATGTCTACGGCGAGCACCTTGCTGCCTTGCAGTCGGAATTGAGCCACGCGGTGACGGTAGCGGGCGGAACGGCCGCGCGGACAGGGGTCCGCCTCCGTGCGGACGGCCCCCGGGTCAAGGCGCGGCAAAGCGGCTGCCACAATGGGGCCGCACGCTTGTGCGTCCGTTCACAAGATCCCGAGCCCGAAGGTAGCCCCCGTGGACCTCTCGACCGCCTCCGCCATCCACCGCCTCCGCCTGGTCTCCGCACCGGAGGCGGTCTCGTTCCTGCTGCTCCTGGTGTGCTCGGTCCTCAAGCGGACCACCGACTTCAACGCCGTCCCGGTCATGGGGGCGATCCACGGCGTGCTGTTCGTGGTCTTCGTGGTGCTGTGGGCGGACGCCTGGCGCCGGGCGAAGTGGGCGCTGACGACCGCCGCCTGGTACTTCGTCCTCTCGGTGCTCCCCTTCGGCGGCTTCGCGCTGGAGCGCCGCCTGAAGCGCGACGCCGACGACGCCGTCGTCGCCTCCCGCGCCCGCAAGCAGGACGTGGTCGGCGCGTGATCGTCGCCTTCTCCGTCACCCCGCTCGGCGTCGGCGAGGACGTGGGCGCGTACGTCGCCGACGCCGTGCGCGTGGTGCGCGAGTCCGGGCTGCCGCACCGCACGGACGCGATGTTCACGAGCGTCGAGGGCGAGTGGGAGGAGTGCATGGACGTCGTGCGCCGGGCCGTCGCCGCGGTCGAGGCGCGCGCCCCGCGCGTCTCGCTGGTGCTGAAGGCCGACATCCGACCGGGGACCACCGACGGGCTGACGTCGAAGGTGGCGACCGTCGAACGGCACCTCGCGGAATGAGCGGGCGCACACCTCTGGCCAGGGCCTGACCGAAACGCGAGACGGAGCTGACCGGTATGTGACCGCCCGGTAAGGTCGGTGCCGTGCCGAAGCCGCTCAGTCTTGCCTTCGACCCCATCGCGCGCGCCGACGAGCTCTGGAAGCAGCGCTGGGGCAGCGTCCCGTCGATGGGCGCGATCACCTCGATCATGCGCGCGCACCAGATCCTCCTCGCCGAGGTCGACGCGGTCGTCAAGCCGTACGGGCTGACCTTCGCGCGCTACGAGGCGCTGGTGCTGCTGACGTTCTCGCAGGCCGGCGAGCTGCCGATGTCCAAGATCGGCGAGCGGCTGATGGTCCACCCGACCTCGGTCACCAACACCGTCGACCGGCTGGTGCGCTCCGGCCTCGTCGCCAAGCGCCCCAACCCCAACGACGGCCGCGGCACGCTCGCCTCGATCACCGCCAGGGGCCGCGAGGTGGTGGACGCGGCCACCCGCGACCTGATGGCGATGGACTTCGGGCTCGGCGTGTACGACGCGGAGGAGTGCGGCGAGATCTTCGCCCTGCTGCGGCCGCTGCGGGTCGCCGCGCAGGACTTCGACGACTCCCGGGGCGCGGGCGCGGCGGAGTAACCGACGTCACCGCCCCCCGGGGCCGATCCGCCCGGAACGGGTGGTTACGCTCGACGGCATGAAGCCGAGTGTTCTGAACCGCTACCGCGTCATGGCGTACATCACCGCGGTGTGGCTGCTGGTGTTCACCGTGGCGATCATCGCCAAGTACGGGTTCGATACCGGGGACACCATGGTGATCTCCCAGATCCACGGTGTGCTCTACATCGTCTACGTGGTCTTCGCGTTCGACCTCGGCTCCAAGGCGAAGTGGCCGTTCGGGAAGCTCCTGTGGGTGCTCGCGGTGGGCTGCATCCCCTTCGCGTCGTTCTTCGTCGAGCCGCGGATCACCCGCGAGGTCCGGCCGCTGCTGGCCGGCGGTTCGCGCCCGGCGGCCGTGAAGGCGTAGCCGCCGGAGCACCGAGCACGTCGAACGCCCGTCACCACTGTGCCGGGCGTTTCGTCATCGACAAATACTAGGACGTCCTAGTAAATTCGTGGGTATGGACGCTGACGCCATCGCAGAGGGCCGCGCACGCTGGCAGGCCCGGTACGACGCCTCGCGCAAGCGGGAGGCCGACTTCACCACGCTCTCCGGCGACCCGGTCGAGCCGGTGTACGGGCCCCGGCCCGGGGACGTGTACGAGGGCTTCGAGCGGATCGGCTGGCCGGGCGAGTACCCGTACACCCGCGGGCTGCACGCGACCGGCTATCGCGGCCGCACCTGGACCATCCGGCAGTTCGCCGGCTTCGGCAACGCGCGGCAGACCAACGAGCGCTACCGGCAGATCCTCGCCAACGGCGGCGGCGGGCTCTCCGTCGCCTTCGACATGCCGACGCTCATGGGGCGCGACTCCGACGACCCGCGCGCGCTCGGCGAGGTCGGGCACTGCGGGGTGGCGATCGACTCCGCGGCGGACATGGAGGTGCTGTTCGAGGGCATCCCGCTCGGGGACGTCACCACGTCGATGACGATCAGCGGGCCGGCCGTCCCCGTCTTCTGCATGTACCTGGTCGCCGCCGAGCGGCAGGGCGTCGACCCGGCGTCGCTCAACGGCACGCTGCAGACGGACATCTTCAAGGAGTACATCGCCCAGAAGGAGTGGCTCTTCGAGCCCGAGCCGCACCTGCGGCTGATCGGCGACCTGATGGAGCACTGCGCGCGCGACATCCCCGCGTACAAGCCGCTGTCCGTCTCCGGCTACCACATCCGCGAGGCCGGCTCCACGGCCGCGCAGGAGCTCGCGTACACCCTCGCCGACGGGTTCGGGTACGTGGAGCTCGGCCTCTCGCGCGGGCTCGACGTCGACGTCTTCGCGCCGGGGCTCTCGTTCTTCTTCGACGCGCACGTCGACTTCTTCGAGGAGATCGCCAAGTTCCGCGCGGCGCGGCGGATCTGGGCGCGGTGGATGACGGAGGTCTACGGGGCGCGCACCGAGAAGGCGCGCTGGCTGCGGTTCCACACGCAGACGGCCGGGGTCTCGCTCACCGCGCAGCAGCCGTACAACAACGTCGTCCGCACGGCGGTCGAGGCGCTCGCCGCGGTGCTGGGGGGCACGAACTCGCTGCACACCAACGCGCTGGACGAGACGCTCGCGCTGCCGTCGGAGCAGGCGGCGGAGATCGCGCTGCGGACGCAGCAGGTGCTCATGGAGGAGACCGGGGTCGTCAACGTCGCCGACCCGCTCGGCGGGTCCTGGTACGTCGAGCAGCTGACCGACCGGATCGAGGCGGAGGCGGAGGCGGTCTTCGAGCGGATCCGGGAGCGCGGGCTGCGGGCGCATCCGGACGGGCGGCACCCGATCGGGCCGATGACGTCCGGGATCCTGCGGGGGATCGAGGACGGGTGGTTCACCGGGGAGATCGCCGAGGCGGCGTTCCAGTACCAGCGGGCGGTGGAGAAGGGCGACAAGCGGGTCGTCGGCGTCAACGTCCACCACGGGTCCGTGACCGGGGACCTGGAGATCCTGCGGGTCTCGCACGAGGTGGAGCGGGAGCAGGTCCGCGAGCTGGCCGCGCGGCGGTCGTCCCGCGACGACGCGCGCGTCCGTGCGGCGCTCGCCGAGATGCTCACCGCGGCGCGTTCCGGCGCCAACATGATCGCCCCCATGCTGGACGCGGTCCGTGCGGAGGCCACCCTCGGCGAGATCTGCGACGCGCTCCGCGACGAATGGGGCACCTACACCGAACCCCCCGGCTTCTGAGGTGCGGGGGCTCCGCCCCGCACCCCCGTACCGCGCCTCGCGGCCCGCACCACCCGCAGGGGGGCGTCAGGCGGCCGGGTCCTGGCCGAGGCCGGCCAGGAGTTCGTCCGCCGCCGCGTAGGGGTCGAGGGACCCGGAGGCGACCCGCGCGGCGAGCGCGTCGAGCCGCCGGTCGCCACGGAGGTCGGCGATGCGTTCCCGCAGGGACGTGACGGCGATCGTCTCGACCTCGCGCGCCGCGCGGGCGGTGCGGCGGTCGGCGAGCACCCCCCGCTCGTCCATCCAGGCGCGGTGCTTCTCGAGCGCCTCGACGACCTCGTCCACGCCCACCCCCCGCGCGGCGACGGTCTTGACGACGGGCGGACGCCAGTTCCCGGGCCCGCGGGACTCCGCGAGCCCGAGCATGTGGTGCAGCTCGCGCGCGGTCGCGTCCGCCCCGTCGCGGTCCGCCTTGTTGACGACGTAGAGGTCGCCGATCTCCAGGATCCCCGCCTTCGCCGCCTGGATGCCGTCGCCCATGCCGGGGGCGAGCAGGACCATGCTGGTGTCGGCCTGCGAGGCGATCTCGACCTCGGACTGCCCGACCCCGACCGTCTCGACGAGGACGACGTCGCAGCCGGCCGCGTCGAGGACGCGGATGGCCTGGGGCGCGGCCCAGGCGAGCCCGCCGAGATGGCCTCGGGTGGCCATGGAGCGGATGTAGACGCCGGGGTCGGAGGCGTGGTCGCTCATCCGCACCCGGTCGCCGAGCAGCGCCCCGCCGGAGAACGGCGAGGACGGGTCGACGGCCAGGACGCCGACCCGCTTGCCCGCCCGCCGGTACGCGGAGACGAGCGCGGAGGTGCACGTCGACTTCCCCACCCCGGGCGAGCCGGTGAGGCCGACGACGTAGGCCCCGCCGGTGAGCGGGGCGAGCGCCGCCATCACCTCCCGGAGCTGCGGGGACGCCCCCTCGACGAGGGAGATCAGCCGGGCGACCGCACGCGGCCGGCCCTCCCGCGCCTGCGCGACCAGTTCGGGGACGTCCACCATCAGAGCTCCGTTCGCAGTGCCGACAACCGGTGTGATCAGCCCGCGGCCGGCACCCGCAGGATCAGCGCGTCGCCCTGACCGCCGCCCCCGCACAGCGCCGCCGCACCGGTGCCGCCCCCGCGCCGCTGGAGCTCCAGGGCGAGGTGCAGGACGAGGCGCGCGCCGGACATGCCGATGGGGTGGCCCAGCGCGATCGCGCCGCCGTTGACGTTGACCTTGGCGGGGTCGATGCCGAGGTCGTCGATCGACTGCAGGCCGACCGCGGCGAAGGCCTCGTTGATCTCGACGAGGTCGAGGTCGTCGACGCCGATGCCCTCCTTCTTCAGCGCGTGGTTGATCGCGTTGGAGGGCTGCGACTGCAGCGAGTTGTCGGGGCCCGCGACGTTGCCGTGCGCGCCGATCTCGGCGATCCAGGTCAGGCCCAGCTCCTCGGCCTTGGCCTTGCTCATGACGACGACGGCCGCACCGCCGTCGGAGATCTGCGAGGCGGAGCCGGCGGTGATGGTGCCGTCCTTGGCGAAGGCCGGGCGGAGCTTGGCCAGGGACTCCGCGGTGGTGTCGGCGCGGATGCCCTCGTCGGCGGCGAAGAGGACCGGGTCGCCCTTGCGCTGCGGGATCGGCACCGGGACGATCTCGGCGTCGAACAGGCCGTTCTTCTGCGCGGCGGCGGCCTTCTGGTGCGAGGCTGCGGCGAACGCGTCCTGCGCGGGGCGCTCGATGCCGAGGCGGGTGTTGTGGTTCTCGGTCGACTCGCCCATGGGGATGTTCTCGAAGGAGTCGGTGAGCCCGTCGAAGGCCATCGAGTCGAGCATCTCGATCGCGCCGTACTTGTAGCCCTCGCGGGACTTCGGCAGCAGGTGCGGGGCGTTGGTCATGGACTCCTGGCCACCGGCGACCACGATGTCGAACTCGCCCGCGCGGATCAGCTGGTCGGCGAGGGCCACCGCGTCGAGCCCGGAGAGGCACACCTTGTTGATCGTCAGCGCCGGGACGTCCATCGGGATGCCGGCCTTCACGGCCGCCTGGCGGGCGGGGATCTGGCCCGCACCGGCCTGGAGCACCTGTCCCATGATCACGTACTGCACCTGCTCGCCGGTGATCCCGGCCCGCTCCAGCGCGGCCTTGATGGCGATGCCGCCGAGGTCGGCCCCCGAGAACGACTTCAGGGAGCCGAGCAGCCGGCCCATGGGCGTGCGGGCGCCGGCGACGATCACTGACGTGGTGGTTCCGGTCGAACGAGACATGAGACACGGCCCCTTGAGGGAGAGGGTGTGAACGAGCGTTATCCGCAATGTACTGACCGGTATCCAGCCCGTCACCCGCCGAACGGTGTGATCGCGCGCACGTTGCGTAACCACCGTCCACCGCGCTGCACTGTGGGAATGCTGACACGAATCGACCACATCGGGATCGCCTGCTTCGACCTGGACCGCACCGTCGAGTTCTACCGGGCGACGTACGGCTTCGAGGTGCACCACTCGGAGGTCAACGAGGAGCAGGGCGTCCGCGAGGCCATGCTGAGGATCAGCGGCACCTCCGACGGCGGCGCCTCCTATCTCCAGCTCCTGGAGCCCACCCGCGAGGACTCCGCGGTGGGCAAGTGGCTGGCGAAGAACGGCGAGGGCGTGCACCACATCGCCTTCGGCACCGGGGACGTCGACGGGGACGCGGCGGACATCAGGGACAAGGGCGTACGGGTCCTCTACGACGAGCCGCGGATCGGCTCGATGGGCTCGCGGATCACGTTCCTGCACCCCAAGGACTGCCACGGCGTGCTCACCGAGCTGGTGACCTCCGCCCCGGCCGCGGAGCGGGCGGAGCACTGAGCCCGTATCCGGTACGGCCGGTAGAGTGAACCATCGGCCGGGGTTCAGGGGTGCGCGCACGCACTCCTGGGGGGACAGGGGCCGGGGTAGCGACCGTGGCCCCGCTGTTGATCTGACACCATTCCCCGGGTACGGAAGTGAGTTCGCGACCAGGGACGGATGGCACGCGCAGTGCGGGGCTACGAACAGCAGGAGAGCCACCGAGCTGAAGTCGACCATCTCTCGCGGTTCGAAGCCGAGATGGACCGGCTGAAGACCGAGCGGGAGAAGGCCGTCCAGCACGCCGAGGACCTCGGTTACCAGGTCGAGGTCCTGCGCGCCAAGCTGCACGAGGCGCGCCGCACCATCGCCACCCGTCCGTCGTACGACACCGCCGACATGGGCTACCAGGCGGAGCAGCTGCTGCGGAACGCCCAGATCCAGGCCGACCAGTTGCGCTCGGACGCCGAGCGGGAGCTGCGCGAGGCCCGCGCGCAGAACCAGCGGATCCTCCAGGAGCACGCCGAGCGGCAGGCCCGTCTGGAGGCCGAGCTGCACGCCGAGGCGGTCGCCCGCCGGCAGCGGCTCGACGAGGAGCTCTCCGAGCGCCGGCAGACCGTCGAGAGCCACGTCAACGAGAACGTCGCCTGGGCCGAGCAGCTGCGCGCCCGGACCGAGGCGCAGGCCCGGCGGCTCATGGAGGAGGCCCGCGCGGAGGCGGAGAGCTCGCTGGCCGCCGCCCGCGCGGAGGCCCTGCGGGTCGCCGAGGAGGCCAGGCACCGGCTCGGCAGCGAGGCGGAGGCAGCCCGCGCGGAGGCCGAGGCGCTGCTGGTGCGGGCCCGCAAGGACGCCGAGCGGCTCCTGACCGCCGCCTCCACGCAGGCGCAGGAGGCCACCAGCCACGCCGAGCGGCTGCGCACCAGCACCGTCACCGAGTCGGAGTCGGCCCGGCGGCAGGCCACCGAGCTGGCCCGCGCCGCCGAGCAGCGGATGCAGGAGGCGGAGACGGCGCTGCGCGAGGCGCGCGCCGAGGCCGAGAAGCTGGTCGCCGAGGCCACGGACGCGGCCGCCAAGCAGCTGGCCGGCGCGGAGTCGACCAACGAGCAGCGCACCCGGACGGCCAAGGAGCAGATCGCCCGGCTCGTCACCGAGGCGACGAAGGACGCCGAGGCCCTGAAGGCCGAGGCCGAGCAGGTCCGCGCGGACGCCCGGGCGGAGGCCGAGCGGCTGGTCGCGGAGGCCGCGGAGAACGCCCGCACGGCCGCGTCCGAGGACACCGCCGCCCAGCTGGCGAAGGCCGCGCGGACCGCCGAGGAGGTGCTGACAAAGGCGTCGGAGGACGCCCAGGCGACGACCAGGGCGGCCCGTGAGGAGGCCGAGCGGCTGCGCGGCGAGGCCGAGGCGGAGATCGTCCGGCTGCGCGAGGAGGCCGCCGAGCAGGCCGACCAGCTCAAGGGCGCCGCCAAGGACGACACCGAGGAGTACCGGGCTCGGACCGTCGAGCTGCAGGAGGAGGCCCGCCGACTGCGCGGCGAGGCCGAGCAGCTGCGGGCCGAGGCCGTGGACGAGGGCGAGCGGATCAGGGGCGAGGCCCGCCGCGAGGCCGTGCAGCAGATCGAGGAGGCGGCCAGGACCGCCGAGGAGCTGCTGACGAAGGCCAAGGCGGACGCGGACGAGCTGCGGACCGGCGCGTCCACCGAGTCGGAGCGGGTTCGGACCGAGGCCATCGAGCGGGCCACCGCCCTGCGCAAGCAGGCCGAGGAGACCCTGGAGCGGACCCGCGCGGAGGCCGACCGGCTGCGCGCCGAGGCCGACGAGCAGGCCGAGTCCGCCCGCCGCGAGGGCGAGCAGGCCGCCGCCGCGCTGCGGGAGGAGACCGAGCGGGCCATAGCAGCCCGGGCCGAGGAGGCCGAGGGCGACCTCGCCCGGCTGCGGACGGAGACCGAGGAGCGGTCCGCCGCCGCCGAGCAGGCGCTGACCGACGCCAGGACCGAGGCGGAGCGGCTGCGCCGGGAGGCCGCCGAGGAGGCGCAGCGGCTGCGCGACGAGGCCGCGGAGCGGATCCGGGTCCTGCACGACCAGGCCGCCGAGGAGGCGCAGCGGCTGCGCGACGAGGCCGCCGGCGACGCGAGCGCGGCCCGCGCGGAGGGCGAGTCCGTCGCCGTACGGCTGCGGGGCGAGGCTGTCGCGGAGGGTGAGCGGATCAGGACGGAGGCGCAGGAGAGCGCCGACCGGATCAGGACCGAGGCGGCGGCCGCGGCCGAGCGGCTGGCCGGGGAGGCGCAGGAGTCGCTCACCGCGGCCCGCGAGGAGGCCGAGCGGCGGCGCCGGGAGGCCGACGAGCTGCTCGCCGCCGCCCGCGAGGACGCCCACCAGGAGCTCACCCGCGCCCGCGAGCAGAGCGAGGAGCTGCTCGCCTCCGCCCGCACCCGCGCGGAGGAGGCGCAGACCGAGGCCGCGGCGCTGGTCGCCGAGGCCGACCGGCGGGCGACCGAGCTCGTCGGCGCGGCCGAGGCGACCGCGCAGCAGGTCCGCGACGCGGTGGCCGGGCTGCACGAGCAGGCGCAGGACGAGATCAACGGGCTGCGGTCGGCCGCCGAGCACGCGGCGGAGCGGGCCCGCGCGGAGGCCCAGGAGGAGGCGGACCGGGTCCGTTCCGACGCCTACGCCGAGCGGGAGTCGGCCGCCGAGGAGGCCGCGCGGCTGCGGCGCGAGGCGCAGACCGAGACGGACGCGGCCGGGGAGCTGGCCGCGCGGACCGTCGGCGACGCCCACGCGGAGGCCGAGCGGCTGCGCGCGGAGGCCGCCGAGCACGCCGAGCGGACGCGCGCCGAGACGCAGGCCGCCGCCGAGCAGGCGCTGCTCGCGGCGACCACCGAGGCCGAGCGGCTCGGCGCCGAGGCGCGCGACGCCCTGGCGGCGGCCCACGCGGAGGCCGACCGGGTCACCGGCGAGGCCCGCCAGGAGGCCGAGCGGCTGACGGTCGGGGCGCGCGAGGAGGCCGACCAGGTCACCACGCACGCGCTCGCCGAGGCCGAGCGGCTCACCGCGGAGGCGCGTGAGTCCGCCGAGCGGCTGTCGGCGCGGGCGCGCGCCGAGGCCGACCGGGTGACGACCGAGGCCCGTACGGAGGCCGACCGCATGCGCGGCGAGGCGTCCGGGGAGGCCGAGCGGCTGCGGGCGGAGGCGGCCGAGACCGTCGGGTCCGCGCAGGCGCACGCCGAACGGACCCGCCAGGAGGCCGAGCGCGTCAGGGCGGAGGCTGCCGCGGAGGCCGACCGGCTGCTCGGCCATGCGCGGGAGGAGTCCGACCGGGCGCTCGACGAGGCCCGCCAGGAGGCCAACAAGCGGCGCCAGGAGGCCGCCGAGCAGGTCGACCGGCTGGTCACCGAGGCGGTCACGGAGGCCGAGAAGCTCACCTCGGACGCCGCCGAGCAGGCGCTGCGGACCACCACCGACGCCGAGGCCCAGGCGGACACCATGGTCGGCGCCGCCCGCCAGGAGGCCGACCGGCTGGTCCAGGAGGCCACCGTCGAGGGCAACTCCCGGGTGGAGAAGGCCAGGGCGGACGCCGACGAGCTGCTCGTCGGCGCGCGCCGGGACGCCACCGCGATAAGGGAGCGGGCCGAGGAGCTGCGCGACCGCATCACCGGCGAGATCGAGGAGCTCCACGAGCGGGCCCGCCGCGAGTCGGCCGAGACCATGAAGTCCGCGGGCGAGCGGTGCGACGCGCTGGTCAGGGCGGCCGAGGAGCAGTCGGCCGAGGCGGACGCGAAGGCCAAGCAGATGCTGTCGGACGCGAGTTCCGAGGCCGGCAAGGTGCGGATCGCGGCGGTGAAGAAGGCCGAGGCGCTGCTGAAGGAGGCCGCCCAGAAGAAGGCGGAGCTGGTCCGCGAGGCGGAGCGGATGCACGCCGAGGCCCGCGAGGAGGCCGACCGCACGGTCGCCGAGGGCCGGCGCGAGCTGGACGTGCTGGTGCGCCGGCGGGAGGACATCCAGGCGGAGATCTCCCGTGTCCAGGACGTGCTGGAGGCGTTGGAGTCCTTCGAGGCGCCCGCGCTCGGCGGCAAGAACGACGGCGGCGTCAAGGCGGGAGCCGGGGCGGGAAACCCCCGTACGAGCGGCAAACCCTCGCCTGACTAGGTATTTCGGGCCGATGGGGCGACAAGGGACGCGGCGGCGGGCCACTCGAAAGAGGGGTCATTCTCCCGCCCATCCGGGCAACAGCTCGATGACACGCCGCTTCGGCCCCTAGGATTCCGCGTATCACCCCACTGGTCTCATTCGACAGGAACCCAGGAACCCCATGAGCGACACTTCCTCCCCATTCGGCTTCGAGCTCGTGCGGCGTGGTTACGACCGCGGTCAGGTGGACGACCGCATTACCAAGCTCGTCGCCGACCGTGACAGCGCCCTCGCCCGTATCACCGCCCTCGAGAAGCGCATCGAGGAGCTGCACCTCGAGACGCAGAACGCGCAGGCCCAGGTCACCGACGCCGAGCCGTCGTACGCCGGCCTCGGCGCCCGGGTCGAGAAGATCCTCCGGCTCGCCGAGGAGGAGGCGAAGGACCTGCGCGAGGAGGCCCGCCGGGCCGCGGAGCAGCACCGCGAGCTGGCCGAGTCGGCCGCCCAGCAGGTGCGCAACGACGCCGAGTCGTTCGCCTCCGAGCGCAAGTCCAAGGCCGAGGACGAGGGCGTCCGCATCGTCGAGAAGGCCAAGGGCGACGCGGCCCAGCTGCGCAGCGACGCGCAGAAGGACGCGCAGTCCAAGCGCGAGGAGGCCGACGCGCTCTTCGAGGAGACCCGCGCCAAGGCCGCCCAGGCCGCCGCGGACTTCGAGACGAACCTGGCCAAGCGGCGCGAGCAGTCCGAGCGCGACCTGGCCTCCCGTCAGGCGAAGGCCGAGAAGCGGCTCGCGGAGATCGAGCACCGCGCCGAGCAGCTCCGCCTGGAGGCCGAGAAGCTCCGCACGGACGCCGAGCGCCGCGCCCGCCAGACGGTCGAGACGGCCCAGCGCCAGGCCGAGGACATCGTCGCCGACGCCAACGCCAAGGCCGACCGGATCCGCAGCGAGTCCGAGCGCGAGCTGGCGGCGCTGACGAACCGTCGCGACTCCATCAACGCCCAGCTGACCAACGTCCGCGAGATGCTGGCCACGCTGACCGGTGCCGCGGTGGCCGCCGCCGCGTCGCCCGTGGAGGACGAGCCGGTCTCCCGCGGCGTCCCGGCGCAGCAGTCGCGCTGAGCCCCGGCGGCATAGCGCCCGATACCCCCTGCCTCTCCCCCGTCGGCAGGGGGTTTCGGCGTATTCCGGTGGCAGCGGGTGCGGGCGGCCCTTAGCGTGGCCGCATGATCGAGTTGGACAATCTGACCAAGGTCTACGGCGGCAAGGTCGCCGTGGACCATCTGACGTGTCAGGTCCGGCCGGGGGTGGTGACGGGTTTCCTCGGGCCGAACGGGGCCGGCAAGTCCACGACGATGCGGATGATGATCGGCCTCGACAACCCCACCGCCGGCACGGTCCGCATCGACGGCAGGCACTACCGGGAGCTGAGCGAGCCGCTGAAGTACATCGGCGCCCTCCTGGACGCCAAGGCGATGCACGGCGGGCGCAGCGCCTACAACAACCTGCTCTGCCTGGCGCAGTCGAACCGGATCCCGCGCTCCCGGGTCGACGAGGTCCTCGACACGGTCGGGCTGACGGCGGTGGCGAAGAAGAAGTCCAAGGGCTTCTCGCTCGGCATGGGGCAGCGGCTCGGCATCGCCTCCGCGCTGCTCGGCGACCCGAAGATCCTGATGTTCGACGAGCCGGTCAACGGGCTCGACCCCGAGGGCATCCACTGGATCCGCAACCTGATGAAGGCGCTCGCCGCCCAGGGGCGCACCATCTTCGTCTCCTCCCACCTGATGAGCGAGATGGCCCTGACGGCCGAGCACCTGATCGTCATCGGCCAGGGCAGGCTGCTCGCCGACCTGCCGATGGCGGACTTCATCAGCCAGAACTCCCGCACCTACGTCCGGCTGCGCTCCCCGCAGCAGGAGCGGCTGCGGGACGTCCTCGCGGGCGCGGGCCTGACCGCGCAGCCGGCGCAGGACGGGGCGCTGGAGGTCGACGGGGCCACGTCCGAGCAGCTGGGCGAGCTGGCCGCGGAGCACCAGGTGACCCTGCACGAGCTGAGCCCGCAGCGGGCGTCCCTGGAGGAGGCGTTCATGCAGATGACGGCGGGCTCGGTCGAGTACCACGCGCACGACGGGGGCGGGAACGGCGGCGCGCCGCCGCCGGTCGCCGGGGCGCCGCGGGCGGGCGGCCCGCAGGCCGCCGGCGGCCCGCAGTGGGGCGCCGGCTGGTCGAAAAACCGCCCGGGGCCCGACGACACCCCTACTCCCGGCCCGTCCGGAACGGAGAGCTGAGCATGGCATCGGTCCCCGCGGTCCTGAGCTCCGAATGGACCAAGATCCGTACGGTGTCCTCCACCGTCTGGACGCTGACCTGCGCGTTCCTCGTCTCCGTGGCACTCAGCGCGGTGCTGTGCATCGTCACGAAGAACACCTACGACGACCTCAGCGACGCGGAGCAGGCGACCTTCGACCCGACGTTCATCAGCTTCTCCGGTCTGACGCTCGGCCAGCTGGCCATGGTCGTCTTCGGGGTGCTCGTCGTCGGCACGGAGTACTCCTCCGGCATGATCCGCACCTCGCTCGCCGCCGTCCCGCAGCGCGCCACGTTCCTGTTCGGCAAGCTCGCGGTGGCGAGCCTGCTCGCCCTGGTGGTCGGCCAGATCACCGCGTTCGTGTCGTTCTTCCTCGGCCAGGCCCTGCTCGGCGGGTACGGCACCGGCATCGGCGAGGAGAACGTGCTGCGGGCCGTCGTGGGCGCCGGCCTCTACATGGCGCTGGTCGGGATCTTCTCGATGGGCGTCACGACGATGCTCCGCAGCTCGATCCTGTCGCTCGGCATCCTGGTGCCGTTCTTCTTCCTGCTCTCCCCCATCCTCGGCGCGGTGCCGGGCGCGAAGAAGGTCGCCCAGTACTTCCCCGACCAGGCCGGCCAGAAGATCATGCAGGTGCTGCCGAACGCCCTGGACACCGACCCGGCCCCGTACGGCCCGTGGGGCGGGCTCGCGATCATGGTCGGGTGGGTGCTGCTCGCGGTGCTCGGCGGCTTCCTCGTGATCAAGAAGCGCGACGCCTGACGCACCCGGACGGCACACGGGACGGGCGCCCGGGAACCGCGGGCGCCCGGCTATCCTCCTAACCCTCACGGGGCTCGGTCGTGTGTGCGGACGGTGTGACCAGACAAGCCGTCGGCGCGGACGGCCGGGGATCCCCTCATCGACCAGTCGAGGGGCGGAGCATGATCCAGGCAGTAGGCCTGACCAAGCGGTACGGCGACAAGACCGCGGTGTACGACCTGTCGTTCGAGGTGCGGCCGGGGGCCGTCACCGGCTTCCTCGGGCCCAACGGCTCGGGCAAGTCCACCACCATGCGCATGATCCTCGGGCTCGACCGGCCCACCGAGGGACGCGTGACCATCGGGGGGCACCCCTACCGCTCGCTGCCCAACGCGCCCCGCCAGGTGGGCGCGCTGCTCGACGCCAAGGCGGTGCACGGCGGCCGCAGCGCGCGCAGCCACCTGCTGTGCCTGGCGCAGCTCTCGGGCATCCCGGCGCGACGGGTGGACGAGGTCCTCGGCGTCGTCGGACTGCACGAGGTGGCCCGCAAGCGCTCCAAGGGCTTCTCGCTCGGCATGGGCCAGCGGCTCGGCATCGCGGCGGCGCTGCTCGGCGACCCGCAGGTGCTGCTCTTCGACGAGCCGGTCAACGGCCTCGACCCCGAGGGCATCCTCTGGGTCCGGAACCTGATGAAGGCGCTCGCGGCCGAGGGGCGGACCGTCTTCGTCTCCTCCCACCTGATGAGCGAGATGGCCCTGACGGCCGACCACCTGATCGTCATCGGCCGCGGGCAGCTGCTCGCCGACATGTCCGTGCGGGACTTCATCGCGCACAACTCCGCCGGCTTCTCCCGGGTCCGCACCCCCGACACCGCGCCCGAGCAGCGCGAGAAGCTGACCGCCGCGCTGACCGAGGCCGGCGGGCACGTGCTGCCCGAGCCGGACGGGGCGCTGCGGGTGACCGGGCTGCCGCTGCCGCGGATCAGCGACGTGGCGCACGAGGCGGACGTCCGGCTGTGGGAGCTGTCGCCGCACACCGCCTCGCTGGAGGAGGCGTACATGCGGATGACGCAGGGGGCGGTGGACTACCGCTCCACTTCCGACCGGCGGGCGGGGCTCCAGGCGCCCATCGCCGTCGCCCCGCCCGGCACCCTCCCGCCGCAGCCCGTGGCGGTCGTCGGCCAGGACCAGCCGGGGTGGTACGCGCCCCCGCCGCCGGGCGGCCCGAACCCGTACGCGGCCCCCGCGCCGCAGGGGCCGGCGGGCCCGAACCCGTACGCCGCGCCCGTGCAGGAGGCCGCGCCGGCGGCCGCCGCTGCCGCCGCCGCCCCGGCCGCCGGCCCGCCCGCCGCGCCGCTCGTGAAGGCCGCCGAGAATCCCGCCCAGACCCCCGAGGACGTCCGATGAGCACCCCGCAGGCGCCCGCAGGCGCCCCCGCGTCCGCCCCCGCGCAGTGGGGGGCCTACGCCTCCCCCATCCCGGTGCGCTCGGCCCACCTCGGGCACGCGCTCGCGTCGGAGTGGACGAAGATCCGCACCGTGCGCTCCACGATGTGGACGCTGCTGACGATGTTCGTCCTCGTCGTCGGGATCGGCCTGCTCGCGGCCCTCACCCTCGGCACCTCCGAGGACCTGTTCAGCCCGCTGCTCTCCGGCGGCCTGTTCGGGCTGATGCTGGGCCAGATCTGCGTGGTGACCCTCGGCGTGCTGGTGGTGACCTCGGAGTACGGCACCGGCATGATCCGCACGACACTCACGGCGTGCCCCTCGCGCGTGCGGGTGCTCACCGCGAAGGCGATCGTGTTCTTCGGCCTCTCCTTCACCATGATCCTCCTCGCGACCACGATCACCGCGGCGATCCAGGTGGCGGTGCTCGGCGGCCGGCGGCCCTCGGAGTACGCCGAGCTGCCGGCGGGGTCCGTGGCCGGCGGCGAGGTCGTGGCCTCCTCCGGGCAATGGCTCGGCGCGACCGTCGGCGCCTCGCTCTACGTCGCGCTGCTCGGCCTGCTCGCCCTGGCCGTGGGAGCGCTGCTCCGGCACTCCGCCGGGGCGATCACGGCGATGCTCGGGATCATCCTGCTGCCGCTGCTGCTCGCGCTGTTCATGCAGACGGAGAGCCTGGTGGAGGTGCAGGAGGCGCTGGTGACGTACTCGCCGCTGAACGGGCTGGCCGGGCTGTTCGGGCTGCCCTTCATGGACGAGGGCGGCAATGGCTGGAATCTGCTGTGGGTTCTCGCCGCGGTGACCCTCGCGGCGCTGGTCGCGGCCGTCGCGACGGCCGAGCGGCGCGACGTCTGAGCCCTGCGCCCGTCACCCTCAGTGACGCCTGAGCCGTCAGTACCGCGGCGCGTTCCGGGACCGCTGCACCCGTGAGGTGCGGCGGTCCCGCGCGTTCCAGCACGCCTTGTGCCAGTGCCTGCGGTCGTCCACGCCGCCGTGCTCGGGCCAGACCACGACGTGGGCGACGGCCGGCGGGATCTCCTGGTCGCACCCGGGGCACCGGTAGCGCTTGCCCGCCGCGCTCGCCCCGCTGACGTGCCGGACGCTCCACTCCTCGCCCTGCCACTCCTCGCGCTGCCAGAAGCCGCCGAACCGGTCGCCGCGCCCGTCGTCGCCCCCCGCGCTCGACGCGCCGCCGCCGGCGCCCTTCTGACGGTTACGGCGCGGAGACACGGCCCACCTCACGGACTTCTCAGGGGTCACTTCGGGCGTCGGAACCGGTTCCGGGGCGGAGCCGACGGGGCTCTCCAGCGTACGCGGCGCGAGGAGGGGTACTCGGCCCGCTCTCCCGGGGGACGGACGACGAAGCCCCGTCAGCTCATCCCACAATCAGCCAAATCTCGCCGCAGGCCGTGCCTTTGGCACGTGCCAGGCGTTAGTGGGTCATGGGGGCGGACCGCGTCGCCACACGGAAGGACAAGGCGTTGCGCGTATCAAGTTTCATTCTGGCCGCACAGTTCCCCGGCCAGGGGCATACGGAGGCGCTCCACCGGGCGGTCCGCTCGGCGGAGGTGGCGGAGGGGAGCGGGCTCGACGGGGTGTGGCTGGCCGAACATCATTTCGTGCCGTACGGCGTCTGCCCGTCGGCCGTCACGCTGGCCGGGCTGCTGCTCGGCCGCACCCGCCGGATCCGGGTGGGCACGGCGGTCAGCGTGCTGCCGACCGCGCACCCGGTGGCGCTCGCCGAGCAGGCCGCGCTGCTCCACCTGACCTCGGGCGGGCGCTTCTCGCTCGGGGTGGGGCGCGGTGGGCCCTGGGTCGACCTGGAGGTGTTCGGCGCGGGCCTGGAGGCCTTCGAGGGCGGCTTCCCCGAGGCCCTGGAGCTGCTCCTGCGCTGGCTCGGCGGCGAGCACCGGGTCGGCGCCGACGGCGAGCGGTACCGGTTCCGCGAGGTGGCCGTCGTGCCGCGGGCGGACGAGCTGCCCGGGGGCCCCGAGCGGCCCGAGGTGGTCGTCGCCTGCACCTCGCCGAAGAGCGTCCGGCTGGCGGGCGAGCGCGGGCTGCCGATGCTGCTCGGCATGCACATCGGGGACGAGGAGAAGGCCGAGATGGTCGCCCTGTGGCGGACCCACGCCCGCGCGGCCGGCCGTGCGCCGCACGCGGCCCACGTGTCGGCCGGCGTGGCCCAGGTCGCGGACACCACCGCGGACGCCCGGGAGACCCTCCTGAAGGCGCTCCCCGGCTTCTTGAAGCAGGGGCTGGACGCCCATGTCACGGTCGACGGCCGCACGCGCGCGATGCGCCACCCGCTGGCCTACACCGAGCTGCTCTGCTCCCTGCACCCGGTCGGCACCGCCGCGCAGTGCGCCGACCGGCTCGCCGCGACCTCCGAGCGCACCGGCATCGAGCGCTTCGCGCTGCTCACCGAGGGCTCCGGCGACCTGGCGGCGACCGAGGACAACCTCCGCCGCCTCGGCGAGGAGGTGCTGCCGCTCCTGAGCTGACGCGTCCGACGAGCGCGCGCGGGAGCGGCAGACCCCTGCCGGTCAACCTCTCTCAGCAGTCCCGGAGTCCGGGCGACTGGTTGAGCAACTGCCCCCTTATCGAGGTGAAGCGGGCCAGCCGCTCGTCCACGGACGGGTCCAGCGGGAACACAGCGACCCGGTGGCAGTTCTGGAATGCGAGACGCACCCCGAAGTGCCGCTGGAGGGCGCCACGGATGGCGTCGCTCGCGAGGGCGCGCAGCAGCTGCCCCCGCTCCTGCTCGGTGGCGGGCGGCGTCTGGTTGTCGGCGAACTGGCCGCCGTCGACCTTCAGTTGGGCCACCAACGAGCTGATCATCTCCCATGCGTAGGGCAGGGAGGTCCGGACGCAGTCGACGAATTCCGCTTCATCGACCTCGCCTCGCTCGGCCTGTTCGAGCAGAGCCGGTGAGACGTCGAGCGACATGGGTACTCCTCTCACACCCCCGGCGGGACGCCGGAGGCTGACGGGCAGGGCAAGAGGCCGCGATCACGCAGCGTGCACGCGCTGCGACCTGATGCGTCCACGTTAGGCGCGCGCCCCCCGCGGCGACAGGGCGTCGTAACCACAACCGGCCACGTTCCGGACAGGTACGGGTGGCCTCCCGGATCGATGCCGAGGGTTCCGGAGGGGGTGCGGGTCGTTTCCGGGGGACGAATCGCGCCCCGGACCCCTCGTGGCGTAGCGTGGCCGACCATGCGTCTCGTCATCGCCCGGTGCTCCGTGGACTACGCCGGCCGCCTCACGGCCCACCTGCCCTCCGCCCTCCGCCTCGTCCTCGTCAAGGCCGACGGCAGCGTGTCGATCCACGCGGACGACCGCGCCTACAAGCCCCTGAACTGGATGTCGCCGCCGTGCACGCTCAAGGAGGGCACGGGCGAGGACGAGGGCGTCTGGACGGTGGTGAACAAGGCCGGCGAGAAGCTCGTGATCACGATGGAGGAGATCCTCCAGGACTCGTCCCACGAACTGGGCGTCGACCCGGGCCTGGTCAAGGACGGCGTGGAGGCGCACCTGCAGGAGCTGCTCGCCGACCGCCTGGACATCCTCGGCGAGGGCCACACCCTGATCCGCCGCGAGTACATGACGGCGATCGGCCCCGTCGACATCCTGTGCCGGGACGCCTCCGGCGCGACGGTCGCGGTCGAGCTGAAGCGGCGCGGCGACATCGACGGCGTCGAGCAGCTCACCCGCTACCTGGAGCTCCTCAACCGCGACCCGCACCTCGCCCCGGTCCGCGGCGTCTTCGCGGCGCAGGAGATCAAGCCGCAGGCCCGGGTCCTCGCCACCGACCGCGGCATCGGCTGCGTGACCCTGGACTACGACGCGATGCGCGGCATCGAGGACGACAAGCTGCGGCTGTTCTGAGCGCGGCCGCGGCGCGCGCGGCGGAGCCCCGGGGGCGACGGCGCGGGCCCGGGGGGGGGGGGTGTGCG